>JALONY010000016.1 GCA_025454715.1 Anaerolineae bacterium | reverse complement strand
ATCTCACCTACCGAAGCATAATACCCCAACAGACGCATAACGTCGGCATCGACCGGAACGGTCGGGTTCATATCCAACCCGAGCCCCGTCCCCTCCAGCAACTCGATTAAGTCGAGCGACTCGGCCTCACGCAGGGCGGGGAGTTCGGTCAAGGCCAACACCACGTCGTTGGGCTGCACTTGCGCCGCAGGCACGATGTGATACCCATCCTCAGCCACCACCATAATCGGGTGGTCGGCGGTCACGGTCAGCTCACGCCCCATACTGGTGTGCAGCGTGACCATCCGCCCCTTGTACGGGCGACGGGTCAACGCATGGACATCCACCGTGTCGGGGCAACCGGTCTGGGGGTCAAAGCCCAAAACGGCCACCCCTTGCGGGCGGATGACCTCGATAGCGCCCTCGCGAGTCGCCTCGCCCGCCCGACGGAACACCATCTCCAGCGTCCGTGCGACCAAGCGCCCTTTTTCGGACACATAAACCAGTTCATCGGGGGTAAAGCAGCTTCCCCCGTATCCGACACCGGGCTGCAAGAAGTGATGCCCGATGCGCCGGTCGAAGCCCATGCCCCGCGCCACCTCAATCACGTCCGCGCCCAGCCGCTCGCAGATGTTGGCGATTTCGTTGATGAAGCTCAGGCGGGTGGCCAAGAACGCATTCGAGGCGTACTTGATCATCTCCGCCGTCCGCAGGTCGGTCATCATGATGGGCGCACGCAACGGCAGGTACAGTTGCGCCACTGCCTCGGCAGCCCAGCTATCTTCCGGCATCGCGCCCAACACCGTGCGGTCGGGCAGCATGAAGTCCTGCACCGCCGACCCCTCGCGCAGGAACTCGGGGCAGCTCACCACCGCGTACTTGATGGGCACCGGCTGGCTGTTGCGAATCACCGTGCTGACGAGGTCACCTGTGCCGATGGGCACGGTCGATTTGTTGATGACGACCACCGGACGGGTCATCGTCTTGGCGATGGTGGCGGCGGCGGCGCGCACGTATTTCAGCTCGGCCTCGCCGTTGTCGCCTTCCGGCGTCCCCACACAGATGAAGACGAACTCGGCGTCCTTCATCCCCTCTTCATACGAGGTGGTGAAGCGCAAGCGCCCCGCCTTCACGTTACGCTCGACGATTTCGCGCAAGCCCGGCTCATAAATCGGCATGTGGCCAGCCTTCAGCGCGTCGATTTTCGATTGGTCAATATCGACCGTAACGACCGAATTGCCGAGGTCGGCAAAACACGTGCCGTTGACCAAACCGACGTAGCCCGTCCCGATAACGCAGATGTGTTTCATGGGTTTTGAGTGTCCTTCGTTATGCGGGGCGGCCTCATGCGCGGCGCGCCACCCGCTTTGCCATCAAAATATCGGGTTTGCCGAAGCCGTTGGCGTCGGGGATGACGCCGACCAACACGAAACCCTGCTTACGATAAAACGTGAACGGGTGGCCGCGCCGGTTCTCCAGCGCCATCAGGTGCGCCAGCGGGTCGGGGTAGACATCCACCCCGCCCAACGAGGTCGTCCCCGCCTCGTCATCCGACGCCACATACAAGGTCGAGACCCCCGACTGCGCCGCCCGCGACTCCAGCGCCGCCATCAAGCGCGCCCCCACGCCCTGCCGTTGCGAGTCGGGGCGCACCGCCAGCGGGTGCACCTCCCACACGTTGCCGTCATACATCGGCAACGCCCCGATGAACCCGACCGGCAAACCGACCGAGTCGAACGCCACCAACGCCGCCGCACCCTCGTGCTCTAGGATGTCCAGCTCTTCCAACGCCGACTCGACCGTCGGCCATGCCTCGGGGTAATCCGCCGCAAAAGCCGCCACCAACACCTGCGCGAGGTCGAAGCGTTGCCCAGCGTCCAAAACACTCAAATCGACGAGATGCGCTTTGCTCATCCTTACCCCTCTGCCATCAAACGGGCAGCCGCACGCCGCCCAATCTCGACCGCGTAATTCGTCCCGCGATCCCACGGATACACTTGGCTCATGCTCGCCCACCACACCCCGCGTACCGGCGTTTGCAGGTCGGGGAGCTTTTGGCTGTGGTTCACGCCCGGCATAGGCTGGGCATACGGCGCACGCCACACCCACGACCGCCGCACCCACGACCGGTCGAACGACGGGTTGACCTTCGACAACGCGGGCAAAAACCGCTCGACCAGCGCCTCGTCGGTCATTGTGAAATACTCATGGTCGGTCGGCACATAATCGCCGCAGTAGACAATCACGTCCCCATTGTAATGCTGCTTATCGACGTAATTCGTATGCTCGACCAGCGCCAAGAACGGGAAGCGGCTTTGGCGCTTATCGGGGTGGTCGGCGGGCAGGTTCAGCCAATACGTCCCGTCGGTCATCACCGATTGCTTGAGCGCCAACACCACGCACACCGCCCCGATGCTGTGCAAGTCGGCGGCTTGGCGGCCATAGGCCGTCTGGGATAGTTCAGGCAGGTGGCGCAACAGCACCTGTGGCGAGCTGGTCGAGAGCACGCGGTCATAAGCCGCCACCCCATCCGTGGCCTCGACGTGCAAGGTGCCCTCCTCGGCTTGGCGGATGGCGTGTACCGGCGTGCCCAAACGCACATCCGCCCCGCGCCCGCGCACCGCCTCGGCCAACGCCTCGGTAAAAGCCTGAAAACCACCCTGATAGGTGCCCAAGCGCACCGAGCGCGCCTTGATGCGCGCCCACATCCACGCCATGTTGACCTCGGTATAGCGCGTGCTGAACTTGCCAATCAGCAACGGGCGCCAGAGCTTATGATACACCTCATCGCCCATCCAGCGCCGCATCCACGCATCGGCGGTCACTTTTTCGAGCGCCTTCCAGTCCGGCGTCAGCTTGAGGAACACGCCCGCCAAGCCCAGCCGGAGGATGCCCAGCGGCGACAACGGCAAGCGCAACGCCGAGGCGTTCATCTCCGAACGATAGACCTTGTCATCCAGCCAATAGCTGGTCTTGGGGCGCGGGAAAAACACCTTCTCGCGCACCCCGATTTCCTCGGCCAAGCCCAGCAGGTCATGGTCGGTCTCGAACCAGTGGTGATAGAACTTCTCCAGTTCCCACGCCCACGCCTCATCCTTGAAGCCCGCCGCCAGCCCACCGACCCGCTCGCCCGCCTCATACACCGTCACGCGGTGGCCTGCGCGTGCCAAGTCCCACGCCGCCGATAAGCCCGCCACCCCCGCGCCGATGATCGCAATCCGCATTGTCTGGCTACCCGCCATCACTCAAACGCCCTTCGTGCTCATACCAGTGCTTATATACACGCCCGCGCCGCCCAACCCCTTAGCGGTGGTTCATTCCTCGTCCCACCACCGAAACCCGTTGGGCAGGTTTTCCATCCCCCGTGGTGCCGAGGGCATATCGGACAAGGGCGGCGGCACGTTCGGCGACATCGGGGCGGAAGACGCGGCCAACGCACGGGCGGGCTGAGGTGCCGGTGGCTGCACCGGCGGGTTGAGCGCCTTGTGCAGCGCCCGCCAAATCGCCCCGACCCCGAACGCCGCCGACGCGAGGTTGACCACCCAACCGAATGGGTAAATCGACCCGACCGCCGCGATGATGCCCGCCCCGACCAACACGCTCAAGGCGCGCTGGCGGCGGCTGAGGTCGGCTTGGGTGATGCGCGTAATCAACAAGCTCCCCAATACCGAGGCCGTCACCGCCCGCGCCACGTATACCGTCACGAAATAAAATAGCCCGCCCCCGCCCAACGTCAATAGGCCGGTCGCGCTCCCGAACACCACCATCAATCCATCGACCCGCGCAAAGGCCGCAATCATCAACACCACCGCCACGCCCAGCACCAACACCAAAATCAGGGTCGGCACCGATAAAATGACCATCCCAAGCCCGACCAACCCGCTCCCCAGCGGGTTTTCGTTGGCCGCCTCGATTGGGCGCAACATCCCTTTCGGCCAAAGCCACAACAACACCGCCCCGACCAAGCCCAACACCAAGACATCCTGCACCACTTGGCCAAAATAAGCGCGCAGGGCATCGATGCGGCTGTCCTCGGCCACGAACTCCTCGAGCGTGGGCGGGATGACCTCTTGGGTATAAGCCGTCTGGCCGGACACGTCGCCCAAGACCTCGGCCTCGGTCGGGCTGACGTAAATCAAATCACCGCCAATCGAGGCGGATTGCCCCACGCGCAACCCGGGCACGGCCTGTTGCACGTTGAGCAAGACGTTGAGCATCAGCCCAACCACCGGCGAATTGGCCTCGGGCTGCAAACCGCCGGTGCGGGCGTTGACCGCGCCACCGACCTGCCCACCAACCCCCAGCGACTCGCCGAGGAACAGCAATGCGCCGTCGATGGCTCCCTCGGCGCGCAACTGATAGGCCAGCATCGTCACGCTGCCGGGCACGCGCACCTGCGGCGCGAGGCGGGCGCTGGCCACCGCCGCAATCAAATCGCCTTCTTCCCACACGGTGCCGTCTTCCAGCGCAATCGCGCCCGCCACGGCCACCAAGTCCTCGCCCAGCGCCCCGCTCACCGTCACGTTGCGCGCCACCAGATACAGGTCGTCGGCCACCTCGCCGGTGATGGTCGCGTTCAAGACCGCCCCGAACACCGAGCCGTTGACCCGCCCCGCCAGCGTAAATTCTTGGCACAGCACGTACAAATCGCCCTCGACCACCTGACCGGCGGGCACGTCGCACGTCGCCGCCTGAAGCGTCCCACTCGCCCACGTCAGCCCCGCCGTCAAGACGGCCAAAAGCATCACCAGCCCCATCCGTCTGCGCATGTCGTCACCCCCTACGGTCATCCGGCCTATCATACATGCGACAGCGGGCGATGGTCTACGGACGACTGCCGACCACCCGACACGACGACCCACCCCCTACCCAAACAGGTAGGCGCGCCCCACCCACCCGACCGTGTGCCACGGGGCGCAAACAGGCGATGATGAAGCCATCTCCGCGCAACACCCCACAACAAAAGGTACATCAACCATGACCACCCCCTTCCAACAGCTCAGCGACTCGATGGCCGAGGCCGTCGCCCACGCCGCCCATAGCATCGTGCGCGTCGAGGCGCGCCGCCGCCTGCCCGCCACCGGCATCGTGTGGTCGGACGAGTACGTCATCACCGCCCACCACGTGGTCGAGAAGACCGAAAACATCACCCTCGGCTTGCCCAATGGCACCACGGTCGAGGCCGCGCTGGTCGGGCGAGACGCCAACACCGACCTCGCCATCTTGCGCGCCAAGACCGGCTTGAAGCCCTTCGCCCAAGCCGAGCGTGCGCCCCGCGTCGGCGAGTTGGTCTTGGCCATCGGGATGCCCGGCCAACAGGTTCAGGCCAGCCTCGGGCTCATCAGCGCCCACCTCACCATGCGCCAAGATACCGCCTACCAGACCGGCGTGACCATGTACCCGGGCTTCAGCGGCGGCCCCCTGATTGACGCCTCGGCCAAGCTGCTGGGCATGAACACCTCGGCGGGCAACGGCGGCCTGACCCTCTCGCTCGACACCCTGCGCCGCATCGCCGCCCAGCTCACCCAGCACGGCAAGATGAAGCGCGGCTACATCGGCCTCGGCCTCCAGCCGGTGCGCCTCAACGACTCCCTCCAAGCGCTCGCAGGTCAAAAGACCGGCCTGCTGGTCGTCTCCATCGAACAGGGTGGCCCCGCTGACTCGGCTGGCCTGTTCCAAGGCGACATCGTGGTCGCGTTCGACGGCCACAAGACCGCCAGCCTCGACGAGCTGCTGGCGTTGCTCGACGGGGCGCGGGTGGGCAGACCCGCGCCGGTTCAGGTGCTGCGCGGCGGCCAAGCCCACACCCTGACCATCACCGTCGCCGAACGCGACTAGTGGCGCGCACGGGCGGGCGGGTGTGGGGGCAGCCCACCCGCCCGCCCGTTTTTTGTTGCCCAGACCCTCGCCACCCTCTATAATCACCCCCCAAAGCTTCGTCATAACCCGCCTTTGGGGGTAGCCGTCCTCATGAACCAGCTCTTGCGCCGTTCCAATTCCGACTGGGTGGTCGTGTTCAGCACCCCATCGCGCCCCGAGGCGCACATCGTGCTCGGGCGCTTACAGCACGAGGGCATCCGCGGCATGATTCACGCCGAGGCAGGTCGCGACGCCCTCGGCATCCACATCGGGCGTTTCGGCGAGGTGCAAGTGCTCGTCCACGCCGACGACGCCGACCAAGCCCGCGCCATCCTCGATTTCATCCTCATCGAAGCCGACGACCAAGAGACCACCATGCTCGACGCCGCCGAGGTCTATTACGATTGGGACGAGGACGAAGACGACCCAGACGCGGGCGACGACGACCCCCGCGACAAAAAAGACGACACCTTGCCGCGCCGCCCCTAACCGCCAAACCGTCTTAACATTTAACATTCCAACCCTGAAGCTTAACCGTCTTTTATCATCGGAGTCGCATAATGTTAAGCGTGACTCGACACGCGAGGGAAACTATGCCCAAGGTACTCGTGATAGAAGACGATGAAGCGCTGCTGAACAACCTCGCAACCAATTTGCGAAGCGAGGGGTTCACCGTCTCGACCGCCATCGACGGTCAAGCCGGCCTCGAAAAAATCCGCGCCGAAGCGCCCGACCTCATCATCTTGGACATCATGCTGCCCAAGCTGGATGGCCTGACCATCTGCCGGATGGTGCGCCACGACTCGTCCATCGCCCACATCCCCATCATCATGATTACCGCCCGCGGCACCGAAATCGACAAGATTGTCGGGCTCGAAAGCGGCGCGGACGATTACGTCGTCAAACCGTTCGGCCTCGGCGAGATGTTGGCGCGGGTGCGCGCCGTCATGCGCCGCTCGCCCGGCCAGCTCGTCGTGCAACAAGACGAAATCATCAGCAACGACCTCCGCCTCAACCTGACCGGTCGGCGCGTCTTCAAAGGCGAAGAAGAAATCAAGCTCAGCAATAAAGAGTTCGACTTGCTCACCGAGCTGATGCGCAACCGCAGCGCCGTCCTCAGCCGCGACCTCATTCTCACCAAAGTTTGGGGCTACGATTATTTCGTCGATAAGCGTACCGTCGATGTGCACATCCGCTGGCTGCGCGAAAAGCTGGAGGACGACCCCTCCGACCCGCGCCGCATCGTGACCGTCCGCGGGGTTGGCTATCGGTTCGAGGGGTAAACACGACCGCCCTCAGAGGAACCCCATGCTCGAATTTTTGGTTTTGGCACTCGGCCTCGCTGCCGGTGTGCTCTGGTTTCGCTATGACAACGCCCGTGAGCAGCTCAAGGCCGCCCGCGAGTCCGAGGCGCGCCTGCGCTCCGACCTCGCCCAGCGCCAGCAAATGGTCAACGAGAACGAGGCCGCCCTGCGCGCCCGCGATGCCGCCATCAAAGAGCTGCAAACCTCGCTCAACGCGGTCGCCAACGCCCCCGCCAGCCGCCAACAACCCTCGTCCGAGTGGGTGCGCGACCTGACCGCCCGCTCCGAGTTGCTCATCCATCTGGCCAACACCACCGAGGACGCCCTGCTCATCCTCGACCGCCAACTGCGCGTGCTCAACCAAAATACCGCCGCGCTCCAGCGCTTCCCCAAGCTGGCCACCGGCGTCCGCCTGAGCGAAATCACCGACTCGCCCGCCCTGCTGGCCTTGGTCGAGAACACCTTCGAGTATGGCGACGACCACATCGAGGAGCAAATCACGCTGTCGGACGACATCTTGCTGGTGCGCGCCCGCAGCGTCAAACAAGGCGATCGCCCGTTGCTGGCGCTGGCCTTGCAAGACATCAGCCAATTGGTCAAGCTCAACCGCGCCCGCCGCGACATGGTGGCCAACATCTCGCACGAGCTACGCCACCCCATCGCCAACATCCGCCTCATCATCGATGGTCTGTTCCACGAGCAAGACAAGCCCAAGCGCAAGGAAAGCATCAACAGCATCAAGCAAATCGCCCATGAGACCGACCTGTTGCTTTGGCTGGTGCAATCGATGGCCGACCTGTCGATGATCGAATCCGGGCAGGCCATCGTCCGCATGGTCGAGGTTAACCTCGGCGAGTTGGTCGAGGCGTCCATCGACCGCTTTGCCAGCCAAGCCGAGCGCAAACGCCTCATCATCGCCCGCAACATCCCCACCCGCCTGCGCGCCCTGTGCGACCGCGACCTCATCCAGCGTGTGTTGGCCAACCTGCTGCACAACGCCATCAAATGGACTCCCGAGGTCGGCTCCATCACCGTGACGGCCAACGCCGAGGGCGAGGAAATCGTCGTGAGCGTGCTGGACAGTGGCCCGGGCGTCCCGACCGAGCAAATCGAGCGCATCTTCGAGCGCTTCTACCAAGTCGATCCCTCGCGCTCCGGGCGTGACGGCACCGGCCTCGGCCTCGCCATCTGCAAGCACATCGTCGAGGCGCACGGCGGGCGCATTTGGGCAGAGGGCAACGACCACGGCGCGGGCGGGCGCTTCCGCTTTACCCTGCTCAATGCCGACAGCCTGAGCGCCCCACAACTGCCCGAAGCCACCCTCAACGGCCAATAAACCCCGCGCCTCTCATCAAACATCTATCGCGCACGCCCCACCAACGGGTGTACCATACCCCAACATCCCGCAACCGCACCCCCGCCTATCCGCATGGACTGGCGCGTTTGCGTTGCCCCGCCCCCCAGCCAAGAGGAGACTTGCAGCCATGGATTTGTCCGGCCTGCTCGCGCACCTGACCGAACACCCTGCCTTCACCGCGCAGCTCGCCACCGTCGCCGACCGCCCGACGTGGCACATCGTGCGCGCAGCGCGTGCCTACGTGGCCGCCGCCCTCGCCCGCACCCGCCAAACACCGGTCATCTACGTCACCGCCCGCGTCAAGCGCGCCTACGACATCGCCGGTCAATTGCCGGTCTGGCTGGGTGATGACGCCCCGATTTACCGCTTTGGTGAGCCCGCCGCCAGCTTTTATGAGCGCGCACCATGGGGCGAGAGCAACATCCGCACGCGGGTCGAGGCCTTGCACGCCCTCGCCCAAGCCACCCCCGATAATGCCCCCGTCGTCGTCACCTCGGCACGCGCCCTGCTCCAACGCACCGTGCCTTATGCCCGCTTCGCCCAATCGACCCAACAGCTCAGCATCCGGCACCGCATCACCCTCGACAAGCTGGTCGCGCAATGGGTCGGGATGGGCTATGAGCCGGCCACCCTCGTCACTGAGCACGGTCAATTCAGCCGCCGCGGTGGCGTGCTCGACATCTTCCCGCTGTCGTCGTCCACGCCGGTGCGCCTCGAGTTCTGGGACGATGAAATCGACAGCATCCGCACCTTCGACTCCTCGACCCAACGCACCCTCAGCCGCCTCGAGTCGGTCGTCATCCCGCCCGCCCGCGAGGCATTCCCCGAGGCCGCCCCCGCCATCGCCCACCACTTGCGCCCGTGGTTCGCGGCGCTCCCGCCCGAGACCGACCTCGCCAAAGATGCCGGACGCCTCGAGTCGGGCGTGCCCTTCCCCACCCTCGAGCATTACCTGCCCTACCTGACCCACGCCCCGACCAGCTTGCTCAGCTACGCGCCGTCCGGCTCACTCCTGCTGGTTGAAGACCCCGACGAGTTCGCCCAAGTCGCGCAAGACCTGCTCAAGCAAGCCGAGGACGCCCGCGCCAAGGCCATCGCCGCCAACCTGTTGCCGCCCGATTTCCCGCTCCCGTCGCTCACGCTCGACCAGCTCGGGGAGCTGATGAACGACTTCGCCACCATCCACCTGACCAGTTCCGGCAGTGACGGCGGGGCGTGGTTCTCGCCCGGGCAACGTTTCGGCGGCCAGCTCAAGATGGCCGTGCCCGCCGCACGCACCGCCACCCGCAAAGGCGGCGCGGTCGTCTTCGTCAGCCAGCAAACCGCCCGCCTGACCGAGGTTTGGTACCAGCAAGGCGTCGAGGATCGCCTGCCCATCGTCAACGACCTGCCACACCCCCCAGCGACCGGCAGCGCCGTGATGGTCAACGGCACCTTGCAAGAGGGCTGGACGCTCGACCTCGGCGCGCCGCTCACCCTGATGACCGACGCCGAATTGTTCGGCTGGGGGCGCCCAGAGCAACGCCGCCGCAAGGTCACCCGCCCCGCCCGCCTGCCCGAGTCCGATTACGCCAGTTGGGGCGTGGGCGATTACGTCGTCCACGTCGATTACGGCATCGGCAAGTTCAACGGCACCGCCAAGCGCACCCTCGACGGCATCTCCCGCGAGTACCTCGAAATCCGCTATGGCGGCAATGATGCGGTGTTCGTGCCCATCCACCAAGCCGACCGCCTGACCCGTTACGTCGGGGTGGACGACAAGCCGCCCACGCTCCACAAGCTCGGCCAGCAAGATTGGATCAAAGCCTCCAATAAGGCGCGCAAGGCCGCCGAGGAAGAAGCCCGCGACCTCTTGGAGATTTACGCCCAGCGCGCCGCCGCCGAGGGCTACGCCTTCAGCGTCGATAACCACTGGCAACACGAGATGGAGGCCGCCTTTCCTTATGTCGAGACCGACGACCAACTGCGCGCCATCCGCGAGGTCAAGGGCGATATGGAGCGCCCGACCCCGATGGACAGGCTGATTTGCGGCGACGTGGGCTATGGCAAGACCGAGGTGGCCGTGCGCGCCGCCTTCAAGGCCGTGGCCGACGGTAAGCAAGTGGCCGTGCTCGTACCGACCACCATCTTGGCGCAACAACATTACGACACCTTCGCCAACCGCATGGCCGCCTTCCCCGTCCGCATCGAGTTGATGTCGCGCTTCCGTACCGCCAAAGACCTCGCGCTCGCCCTGCCGCGCATCGCCTCCGGCGAGGTCGATATCGTCGTCGGCACCCACCGCTTGCTCTCGGACGACGTGCGCTTCAAAAACCTCGGCTTGGTCATCATCGATGAAGAGCAACGCTTCGGCGTCAAGCAAAAAGAGCACTTCAAGCGCCTGCGCGCCCAAGTCGATATCGCGACATCAGCATGATCCAAACCCCGCCCGAGGAGCGCTTGCCGGTCATCACCCACGTCGGCGCGTTCGACGAGTCGCTGGTGCGCCAAGCCGTGTTGCGCGAGCTGGAGCGCGGCGGCCAAGCCTTCGTCGTCCACAACCGCATCGGCACCATGGACATGCTGCGCCAGCACCTCGAGGACACCGTGCCGGAGGCGCGGGTCATCAGCGCCCACGGCCAAATGAACGAGCGGATGCTGGAATCGATCATGTCGGCCTTCTCACGCGGCGAGTACGATATCTTGCTGGCCACCGCCATCATCGAAAACGGCATCGACATCCCCAACGTCAACACCCTCATCGTCGATCATGCCGACTGGTTCGGCCTGTCGCAGCTTTACCAGTTGCGCGGGCGGGTCGGGCGCGGCGCGCAACAAGCCTACGCCTATTTCTTCACCAACGAGAAGCTCAGCCAAGAGGCGTTCGCCCGCCTCGACACCCTCGCCGAGAACACCAAGCTGGGCGCAGGCTTCCAAATCGCCATGCGCGACCTCGAAATCCGCGGCGCGGGCGACATCCTCAGCGTCCGCCAGACCGGCCACGTCGCCGCCGTCGGCCTCAACCTATACACCCAATTGTTGGCGCAAGCCGTCAACCGCTTGCGCGGCCAAAAGCAAGACTCCGCCGGTTTGGCCATCAGCGCCCCGGGCATCCAAATCGACCTGCCGATACAAGCCTACCTGCCCGAAAGCTGGATTGAGGACATCACCTTGCGCCTCCAGCTCTACCGCCGCATCGGCAACCTGCGGACGCTGGCCGAGGTCAACGACCTGCGCGACGAGCTGGCCGACCGCTTCGGGCGCTTGCCGTTGGCCGCCGATGGGTTGCTATACCAAGTCGAGGTCAAATTGCTGGGTCAAGCCGCCGGTGCCAGCGCCATCCAAGCGCGGCGCGGCCTCGTCCACGTCAAATTGCCCTACCTGCCCGACCTCGACCGCCCACGGCTGGCCGAGCGCTTGGGCGGTGACTACGCCGTCACCCGCCTCTCGGTCGAGGTGATGATGGGCATGGACGACACGTGGCGCCTCGCCCTGACCGATGTCTTGGAGCGCCTCGCCCTCGAATACGACGCGCTTCAGCTCACGACCGAGGGCTACGGGGCATAGTTGGCACTTCCCAGCGCCGCCCCGCCGCTCTATCATCGTCGCTCATGAACATTGGACTCAACGCTCACCTGCTCACCCGAGATGCCAGCTACCGCGCCGCTGGCATCCACGGGTATATCCTCGGCCTGCTGCGCCACTTGCCGCAGGCCGCGCCGCAGGCTTGGCGGTTCAGTGCGCTGGTCAATGCGGGCGTCTCGCCCGACCTGCCCGAGGGCGTCAACCTCACCCCCTCGCGCTTCGACACCGGCACACCGTTGCGCCGCATCGCATGGGAGCAACTGGCGCAACCGTGGCAGGTCGGCAAGTTCGACCTGTACCACGCGCCCGCTTTCGTCGCCCCGCTCCTGACCGGCACCCCGACCGTCGTGACCGTCCATGACCTGAGCTTTGTCCACTTCCCGCAGGTGCTCAGCGCGGCGCGCCGCCTCTATCTGCGCTGGTTCACCCCGCTCAGTTGCCAGCGCGCCCGCCGCGTCATCGCGGTCTCG
>JALONY010000320.1 GCA_025454715.1 Anaerolineae bacterium | reverse complement strand
GGCATCGACCGCGCCCGTCTGTTCGACGACGGGCGCGGCGTGGGGGGTGGTCAGCAGGCTGATGCGGCTGTGGGGGTGCGCCTCGCGCAGTGCCGCCAGCGCGGGGGTGGTCAATATCAGGTCGCCGATGTCCGCCCATTGGACGGCAAGCACGTTCTGCATGGGGTTTCTTTCGCCCTGTGATGTGAGCGAGGCCGCCCGCGTTGCCCGAACCGGCGTGGTGCGTGTGTCGGGGGCGAGGTGCGCGCTAGACCTCGTAAACCGTATCGTCTTCGTCGTTCTTGGCCTTGCGCTTGGGCTTCTCGCCGGTCGAGCCGTCGTTTTTGGCCTTGTCGGTCAGGTCATCGAAATCGACCTCGCCGTCGGCTTGCGCCTTCTGGTTGCGCATCAGCACCGCGCCGAAGCGCCCTCGCGCATCTTACGGGCGTTGTCGTCCAATTTGCCCTTGGCATATTCCAAGTAGCCCGCGCCCAAGAGCGGGTAGATTGCCCAGATGTACGCCCACGACGCCCAGTTGTCGGTGATGGCCTGAAACAGCAAAATCGCGCCGGTAGCAGTGGTCATCACACCGCCGCTGAACATGTCGAACGCCTCTTTGGGGTCGTCGTTTTGGCGGCTGGCGTATAACAGCGAGATGCCCGGGATGAGCACGAAGAACGGCCACAGGTTGGCGATGCTGGCTTGCGACAGCACCAACAACAGCACACCCACCCCGACCAAGATATGCGGCAGGTGTTGGCGGTCAATCGGGAGTTTATAAGCGCCGAGGGCGATGTGCGGTTGGCTGTTTCGGCCAACAACTGGCGCACCGCGGCCAGCACCCGCGGGTGAATCGCGCCGTTGCTGACGATCATGCCTTGGTTGGGCAGGTTGCGCCCCTTGCTGAAATCGAGCGGGCTGCCGTCCACGTCGGTGGCCTGCCCACCCCCCGCCAACACCAGCGCGACGCCAGCGGCGTGATCCCATGCCGCGTGCGGGCGACCGCTGCCGGTGCGCGGCAAGCGCAAATACAGCTCCCCGTCACCTGCCGCGATGCGGGCGTATTTTTCCATGCTGTCGATGCGCTCGAACGGCGAGTCGTTCAGGCCGGCATACTCGCGGACTTTGGCCATCCGGTCGAACGCCCCGTGTGACTTATCGACGCTTTCGAGGATGCGGATGTGGGCGGGGTCGGTGGTCGTGCTGGCCTGCACGCGCACGGCCTCGCCGCCCTCGACCGGCTCAATCCAGACCTCGCCCGCCCACGCCCACAGCAGCGCGCCACCGGCGTAGCCCGGGTAGCCCGGGCACCCCATCACCCCACCGACCGGCAACCCGTCCTCGACGATGCCGACCGCGATGGCGTAATGGCGCAAGGCCAAGAAGCCCTTGGTGCCGTCGATCGGGTCAATCACCCACGTGCGGCGGGCGGGCACGCCCTTGCCATAGTCCAGCCACGCCACCACGTCGTCCTCGGTCACGGGGCGCGCCAGCGACTCGCCCAGCAACCCGACGATTTCGGCGCGTTGGGCGGCATCGACCACTTGGACGAATTGCGCGCCCGATTCCTCCGCCAAGACCGCGTCGGCGGGGAAATGTTGGCGGATGGCCTCGACGATGAGGGCTTGTGAGCCGTAATCGGCAATCGTGACCGGCTCACCGGGTTTTTCGTTGGCGACGAGGTGGTGTTGTTGGACGGTGCGGCACAGTGCGACGGCGCGCCGGACGGCGGCCTTGATGGGTTCGAGGTTCATGGGTGGGGGTCTCCTAGGGTTGGGTCATTCGATATAGCCCAGCGCCCGCAAATGCTCCAGCATCTGCGGGGTGAGGGCGGCGTCTTGGGCAAGGGCAGAGAGCGCGTCACGCTGTTGGGCGGCCTCGTGGACGAAGCCGTCCAGCACCGTCCGCAGATGGCCGGTGGCGCTGGGGTGCCGTCCCGAAACGTCGTGCAATTCGTGCGGGTCGGTCGTCAGGTCGTACAACGCATCGACCTCCCCGCCGACCACGGTCAATTTATGGTCGGCCTGATACACGGCGCGCCGCACCTGCGTGAGCTGGAGTGCCTCGATTAGGGCGGGGTTGCGGTAGCGCATCACGCCCAAGAAGGTCTGGGGCGGGAAGGCCTCGCTGTAGGCGGTATCGCCCTCGCTGGACGGGTGCCAGAGCGCCAGCGGGTCATCGGGGCGCAGGCCGGCGGCGGCCAACAGCGTGTGATAAATGCGGCGGGTGCTGATGTTGTCGGTCAGGCGTTGGCCGTGGTGCAGCCCGTCCGGCGACGACACGACCAGCGGGACGTGCACCAATTCTTGGTTGACCACGAAGCTGTGGCCGAAATAGCCGTGGTCACCGTGCGACTCGCCGTGGTCGGACACGATCATCACCAGCGTGTCCTTGAGCGCGCCGGATTGCCTCAGCCAAGCGAACAATTGGCCGAGGGCGCGGTCTTGGGCGTAAATTTCGGCGTCATAAAACGCTTCCAGCGCGTGGTGTTGCCAATCGGTCAGCGGTTGCTCGACCGGTGACGCCCAACGCGCCGCGTCGGCGTTGAACTCGGCCATATAGCGGTACTCGGCCTTGCTCAGGGTGCCTGCCACTTGCCGGATGGCGTCGGCGGGCGGGCGGTACGGCAGGTGCGTGCCCATCAGGTTGAGGAAGGCGAAGCTCGGCTGTTGGGAGGTGCTGCGGTGGTGCTGCAAGTAGCGCGTCAGGTCGGCAATCGAGTCGGGGCTACTGCCCTTGTAATTGATGACCCGCGTCCAAATTGGCGTGAGGCGCGGGTTCAACGACAAGCGAAACAACCACTCCCGCTGGGCGAATTGGTTGCCGAGGGCTTTGGCGGCGGTGCGCCAGCGGCGCAGGGCGGCATCGCCCAGCGCGCCCCATGAGCGCTCGAACGGGCGGTTGATGGCGCCGCCCGCGTAGTTGTAGAACGTCTCGAAGCCGCGGGTCAGGCCGTGGTTGAGCACCCCGACCAGCGGGTTGTTGCAAAACCCGACCGTGTGGTAGCCCGCATCGCGCAGGTGCTCGGCGACGGTGGGGATGCGCGGCGAGATGGCGCGGTGCGCCTCGGTCAGGCCGTGCGCCGAGGGGTAGACGCCGGTGAACATCGAGGCGTGCGAGGGCACCGTCCATTGCGCGGCGGACACGGCGCGCTCGTAGACGGCGGCGGTCTGGGCGAAGTCGTCGAGGAGCGGCGAGGTCGGGCGGGGCTGGCCATACAGCGATAGCCGGTCGCGGCGCATCGTGTCGAGGACGATCAAGAGCAAATTGGGTCGAGACATGGAGGCTCACAACCATCGAGCGAGCGAGGCGGGCAGCGGTGGCCGCCGGATGCACAATCCTAGCACCGTGCCGCACATGGCGGCAAGCGCGGATTGCTGGACGATCTGGTTTGTCAGGGGGCGAGGGCTAAGCGCGCCGCCTACGCCGCAACACATATTGCACGCCCGCCATCAGCGCGACGCCCACCTGCACCCCGACCGCGATCCAAACCCACGGGATGTCGCCTTGCGCGCTGGGCGCGGTCACGTCACGCACGGGGGCGGGCGTGGGCGGCAACACGGCCAACAGGGTCGGGTCGGGGGTTGGGCTGGGCAGGGGCGTCGCCGACGCCAGCAACGCCACCGGCACACCGGCAGCCGTGGCCGGGCGGCCTACCCCGTCACCTGCGCCCACCACTGCCGCGGTCACGGTCGGGTGGAGTGTTTGGGTCGGGGTGGGGGTCTGGGCGGCTTGGGTGGCCGCGATGGCCGCTTCTGCAATCGCGGTCGCCACGAAA
>JALONY010000319.1 GCA_025454715.1 Anaerolineae bacterium | reverse complement strand
GGTGGTTTGTGGGTTGGTCAGCAAGGCCAGCGCGAGGTTGGGGTCGGGCAAGCTGGCGGGTGTGACGGTTTGGCGCGGTTGGGTCGCCCAAATCACCACCCCGATGACGCCCGCCAAGGAGACCGCCAGCAGGGCGCTGAGGGTGCGGTTGCGGGCGCGGAGCGGGTCTTCGGGGATGGCGGCGCGCATCTCGGCGCGGGCGGCGCGGCGCGCCATAGCGCCTTGCACGCCGGTACGGGCACCCCCCGCGGCCACCCCGACGCCACGGGTGACGACCTTGCCCCCCAAGCCCAAGACACCCCCCAAGACGGCCAAGACGCGCCAGAGTAACATCCCAATCAGGCCGAACACGCCAAGCAAGCCACGGCGCGGTGGGGTCGGGCGTCCCAGCACCCATTGCACGAGGTCGGCGGTCAGGGTGGCCACGCCCAAGACGGCCTTGAGCAAGATGAGGGCGGAGCGGTCTGTGAGGCGGTAAGCGCGTAGGAGCATGAGCCAAACTGTTTTCTAGGTGACGGTTTCGGTCAGATTGTAATGGCAAACCGCGCTGAGGGCAATTATGGCGCACCGCGGTGGGGCAAGCGTCATGTTGTCATGGATGAGTGGCGGAAAAGTTTGTTTTTTGCGACAATGTGTGTATCACAAAATACGTTGGGGGAAACACGCTATGATGCGTCGGTTGGTGATGGTTGGGGTGTTGTTGGTGCTGAGCGCCGTTGGGGTGTGGGCGCAAGACCAGACCGAGGTGGGCGAGCCGGTGGTGCACACCGTGACCTATGGCGATACGCTATTTCGCATCGCGCAGCGCTACGGCGTGACGGTCGATGCCATCGCGCAACAGAACGACATCACGTACACGTGGAAGTTGCAGATTGGGCAGAAGCTGACCATCCCCGGCTTGACCGTGCCGGACGATAGTGCCGAGGTCGATAACCCGTTGGTGGCGGGCACGCCGGTTGACCACGTGGTGCGCTCGGGCGAGACGCTGAACATCATCGCACGGCGGTATGGCACCACGGTCGAGGCGATTTTGCGCAGCAACCAGATTGCCAACCCCAACCTCGTGATTGCGGGGCAAACGCTCAAGATTTGGACGACCGAGGTGCAAGAGACCACGACGACCGCCGCCGATGCGGTCGATACGGCGGTCGAGGTGCCGTATACGCACGTGGTGCGCGCCGGTGAGACGCTGGGCACGATTGCGCGGCGCTATAACGTCGCCCTTAGCCAGCTCATCGCCAGTAACGCGATTGCCAACCCCGACCGCGTGATGGCGGGGCAGGTGTTGGTCATCCCCGGGCAGACCTTGCCACAGTCACAAGGGGCGAGCGCCGATGCGCTGGCCGCCGTGACCCCGCCGCAAGCCACGGTCACGGTCGGCAAGCAGGTGGTGGTTGACCTGAGCGAGCAGCGCGTCTATGCCTTTGAAAACGGCACGTTGGTGTTTACCGCCATCGCCTCGACCGGCTTACCGGCCACCCCGACCGTTTTGGGCGATTTTAAGGTGTACCACCGCCTCGAGTCGCAGACGATGAGCGGCCCGGGCTACTATTTGCCCGGCGTGCAGTGGGTGCAGTATTTCTATAGCGGGTATGCGCTGCACGGCACGTATTGGCACACCAATTTCGGCCAGCCGATGAGCCACGGGTGCGTGAACTTGCGTAACGAGGACGCGCTGTGGCTGTTCCAGTGGGCGACTTATGGCACGCCGGTGCGCGTGCAGGCGTAAGGGCGAACGACAAAACGGGGAGGCTGACACGCCTCCCCGTTGTTTTTTGTGCTAGGCTTGGCCTGCGATGCCTAAGACCTCGGCATGTTCTTGCATGGCGGCCAAGACCAGCGGCACATGGAACGCCCACAAATCGACCTCGAGCAAGGCTGCGCCCTGCTCCACGTCCTCGCGGTTGACACCGCGGGCGAAGGCCTTGTCCTTCCACTTCTTCTTAATCGAGGCGACCTCGACATCGCGGACGTTTTTGGTCGGGCGGACGAGGGCGGCGGCGGTGATGAGGCCGGTCAGCTCATCGACCGCGAATAGGGCTTTGTCGCGCAGGGTGGTGCGGTCGTCCGCGCCAAAGGGCCCGTGGCTGAGGATGGTGCGGATGTCTTCCTCGCTCAGGCCGCGCTCGCGTAGGATGGGCGCACCGGCGATGGGGTGACGTTCGAGGTCGGGGTGAATTTCCCAGTCGAAATCGTGCAGCAGGCCGACCAAGCCCCAGCTCTCGGCGTCCTCGCCGAAGTGATTGGCGTAGGCGCGCATGGCGATTTCGACGGACAGCATGTG
This sequence comes from Anaerolineae bacterium, assembly GCA_025454715.1. Classification (GTDB taxonomy): domain Bacteria; phylum Chloroflexota; class Anaerolineae; order Aggregatilineales; family Phototrophicaceae; genus Flexicrinis. The sequence goes on along the minus strand of JALONY010000319.1, from coordinate 692 downwards.
CTTGCGCAGGCTGTCGGATTGGACGAACTCGCAAACGATGTCCCATGCTTGTTGACGGTTCATGAGGGTGCTCCTTGTGTTGGATGGGCGATGAAAAAAGGCTAACTGCCGAGCCTGCCGTAGTCGCGCAATTGGGGGGCGAGGCGGGCGGTGAGGGCGACGACGGCCAACGTGCCGACCCCACCGAATACGACCGCGCCCACGGGGCCAATCAAAGCGGCGGCGAGGCCGGACTCGAAGCCGCCCAGCTCATTGGACGCGCCGATGAAGACGCTGTTGACCGCGTTGACCCGCCCGCGCATGGCGTCGGGGGTTTGGGTGAGGAGCAGGGTGTGGCGGATGACGACGCTGATGTTGTCGAGCGCGCCGAGCGCGAACAGCATGGCGACCGACAGCCAAAACGAGGTCGAAAGGCCGAAGATGATGGTGGCGACCCCGAAGCCTGCCACCGCCCAAAGCAACGTTCGCCCTGCTTGCGTGAACGGTGGCAGGCGCGAGATGGCCAAGGCCATCAGCAGCGCCCCGACCGATGGGGCGGCGCGCAGGATGCCCAGCCCGACGGCGTCGGTGTTGAGGATGTCTTTGGCGAAGACGGGCAATAGGAAGGTTGCGCCGCCCAGCAACACGGCGAACATGTCGAGCGTGATGGAGCCGAGGATGACCTGTGAGCCTTTGAGGAAGCGAAAACCGGC
>JALONY010000318.1 GCA_025454715.1 Anaerolineae bacterium | reverse complement strand
TTTGACGCCCTGCTGGCGCGCCTCGGCAATCAGCGTGACGCGCTGGCCGCCCGTGCCGAGGCCGAGGGGTTCGCCTTCTTCGACACCACCCCAATTTTGAGGGAAGGCGCGTCACAAGGCCAAATGTTGTACTACACTTATGACACGCACTGGAATCAGGACGGGCATCAACGGGTCGGGGCGGCTCTCGCCGACTATCTGCGTACCGACCCATGCGCCACCGGTTCCAATGGGGGATAAAACACCGCACAGGAGGGACACCACATCATGCTGAGCTTATCGAAATTCATGGACGCCGAAGGGCGCATCACCCGCTGGCCGACTCGCAAAGGCGAGCGCTTGTTCGGGCAACAATTGGTCGTCGAATACCTCATCACCAAGTTCGAGGCAGGCCGCACCTACACCGAGCGCGAGGTCAACGACATCTTGCGCCAATGGCACACGTTCGAGGATTGGGCGATTTTGCGCCGCGAGATGTTCGAGCGCGATTTGCTGGGGCGCACCCCCGACGGGCGTCGTTATTGGGTCATCACCCAGCCCGAATCCGCCGAGGCCTAGCCCCTGCTGCGGACTTTCTGGATGATTTCGTAGGCCGCGTTGAGTTCTCGGAACTTCTGCGCGGCCTCTTCTTTGGGCAAAGTGCTGGTATCGGGGTGATACGCCATCGCCAGTTTGCGATAGGCGGCGCGCACCTCGTCGAGGCTGGCCTCACGCTCGACCTTCAAGACCGCATACGCCACCGCCACCCCGTCCTGTGCGACGCGGGGCTGGCGCGGGTCATAGCCGTCTTGCAGCGGCGGCGCATCCCACGTCGTCCCACTCCACGACTTCCACGCCCGCTCGGAATATTCGCTCGGGTCGGGGCGGTAATAATTCGTCTGGTGCGGGTTCGGGCGGTGCGGGTCGCGCCAAAACGCCTCACTGCCGAAATCGACGATTTGCCAATCGCCCTTCATCACCTTCGGCTTGACGCTGGCGCGAAAAAAGCGCATCCGGTCGAGGTTGACCGGCGAACCGTACTTCACCCCGTACTCGCCGGTAGACCCCAACGGCTCGAAATGCACCTGACCCACCGTGACCTCCCCAGCCTCCAACCGCAGGCTGTACACGCGCTCTTGCGTCAGGGCGTGCAACGCCATCAACCACTCCGGCGGCGAAAAGCGCGTGTTGTGGTCGGGCAGCAAGGCGCGGCTGACCATGAACACCGTCCCGATGCCCACATCGGTGGCATCCTTCAGCACCTTCTTGATGGCGCTCGGCTTGACCGCCGCAGGCACCAGCCGAACGTAAAACGTGGTGTTCATCCACGTCTGCACGATGAGCTGCCCAGCGTCCTCGCGTGATAAATAGCACGCCTGCACGTTGACCAACCCCAACAACCGCACCCGCAGCGCCAGCCGCGCCGCCTCTACCGTCGCGCCGTCCAAGCCCGCACCCTCTCTACCGCCAACCGTATCGTCTGCACGTGAATATCTACGATGTCTTCGATGTCACGGGCATAGCCGCCGCCCATCGCAATCGCGACCGGCAAGCCTGCCCGCTCGCACAATTCGAACACTATTTTATCACGCGCCAGCAAGCCTGCCTTGCTAATCTTGAGCTTGCCCAGCCGGTCGCCCTCATACGGGTCTGCCCCCGCGATGTAGATGGCGAGGTCTGCCCCGCTCATCATCAAGGCGCGTTGTGTGCCCTCGTGCACCAGCTCCAAATAGGCGTCGTCGGTCGTGCCGTCCGGCAACCCGATGTCCAAATCACCGGCCACCTTGCGAAACGGGAAATTTTTCTCACCGTGGATCGAAAACGTAAAAATCGTGCTGTCGCCCCGCGTGATGTCCGCCGTGCCGTTGCCCTGATGCACATCGCAATCAATCACCACCACCCGCCGCGCCAAGCCCTCGGCCTGCATCGCCCGCGCCGTAATCGCCGCGTCGTTGAACACGCAAAACCCCTCGCCGTGGTCGCGGCAAGCGTGGTGCGTCCCGCCTGCGAGGTTGGCCGCCATCCCGTCACCCGCCAAGGCCGCCCGCGCCGCCGCCAAGGTCGCCCCCGACGACCGCCGCGACCGCTCGATCATCTGCGGCGTCCACGGAAACCCAATCCGGCGCAATTCGGCCTCGGTCAATTGGCCGGTTTTGGCGCGCTCGTAATAGTCGAGGTCATGACAGCGCAAAATTTCCGCGTCGGTGGCCGCCGGTGGCACGTGCAGGTCATCCGGCGTCACCACCCCTTCGCTCAGCAAGCGCTCGCGCAGGCGGGCATACTTCCGCATCGGGAAGCGGTGCCCGTCCGGCAACGGCAGCACGAACTGATCGGCATAAAAACACTTCATGGCCTACCGCGCCGCGTCCTCAATCACCAAGCCCGCCGCCACCTTGCCCGACAGCGTGACCATCGGGACACCGCCGCCCGGGTGGGTCGTCCCGCCCGCGAAATACACCCCGCGCACGTCGGCACACCGGTTGTGCGGCCTGCCGAAGGCCGTCCATTTGCTGTTGGCCGACGCGCCGTACAACGCCCCGCGAAACGCGCCGGTCATCGCTTGTAGGTCGGTCGGCGTCAACACCCGCTCATGCGCGATGCGCCCGCGCACATCGAAGCCGAACTCGGCCATGCGCGCCAACACCCGCTCGCGATAGGCCGCTTGTTGCGCCGCCCAATCGAAGCCCTCGGTCACGGCGGGCATATTGACCAGCACGAACCAATTTTCGTGGCCGTCCGGCGCGTGCTGCGCGTCGGTCTTGGACGTGATGGAGATATACACCGTCGGGTCATCGGGCGGGGTGCGGTCTTTGAAAATCTGGCGAAACTCACGCGGGTAATCGCGGCTGAACAAGATGTTGTGGTGCGCCAAGCGCTCGTCTTGGCCGCGCACCCCCAGCAACATCACGAACCCGCTGCACGATGGCTCTTGCCGCGACAAATGCGCCAGCCGCTTCTGGACGGCCTCGGTCTGCGGCAGCAACTGCCGATACGCGGTCGCCAC
>JALONY010000317.1 GCA_025454715.1 Anaerolineae bacterium | reverse complement strand
GACCGGCAAGTGTACGGCTTGCGGGTCGAGCTGGCGCAAATCGAGCAACAATCCCGCGAGGCCAGCTTGAAGAGCGACCCGATGCCCGAGGTGCGGGCGGGCGGGTTCGCAGGACGGCGAGTGGGCGCATATCAGCTGGTGCGCTTGCTGGGGCGCGGGGCGATGAGCGAGGTCTATAGTGCCAACGAGCCCAACAGCGGGTTGCCGGTGGCGGTCAAGATTTTGCCGCCCGAGCACGCGGGCAAGCCCAAGCTGGTGCAGCGCTTCCAGCGCGAGGCCGAAGCCCTCAAGCGCATCGACCATCCCAATGTCGTCCGGTTGATGGGGTCTGGGATGACCGACGGGACGTTTTTCGTGGTGATGGAGCTGGTGGCCGGGCAGACCTTGGCCGATTGGATGCGCGCCGACGCCAACATCTCGCGAGAGGCCGCCTTGACCGTGATTCAGGACATCGCGGCGGGCTTGGACGCGGCACATGACGCGGGCTTGGTGCACCGCGACGTGAAACCGGCCAACGTGCTGTTGCGCCAGAGCAACGAGCGCACCCACGCCGTCTTGTCCGATTTCGGCATCGTCAAATTGATGGACGCCGAGGCGGGCGGTGAGGAAGACAGCTTCATCGGGACGATGTATTACGTCGCACCGGAGCAAATCAAGACGGCCAAATTGGTCGATCACCGCGCCGATATTTACGCGCTGGGGGTGATTGCCTATCAACTGCTGACCGGCCAACACCCGTTCGATGGGTCGCCGACCGCGCTGTTGTTCTCGCACCTCAACCAGCCTCCCGCCGACCCGCGCACGCTCAAGCCCAGCTTGCCCAAAGCCACCGCTCAGGCGGTGTTGCGCGCCCTCGCCAAGAAGCCCGAGGAGCGCTATCAGACCGCAGGGGCGTTCGCGGCGGCCTTGATGGGGCAGACCATCCCAGCTTAATGGGTGATTCGTCCCGAGGTATGCTACACTGTGCAGCATCCTCGGTCTTACAAATCACTCATCTTTGGGGGCGATATGGCTTTGCCGCAAACGCGCACCACCAGCATCACCCGCATTACCGACCCGCGCCGCTTGCGCTTGATGCGCTGGGCGTGGGTCGGGTTGGTGATCTACAACCTCGCCTATTACCTCGCCAATTGGGTGGCGTGGGTTGGGTTGCGCTTGGGCTTGATTGCGTGTACGGGGGCGTGCGGGGCGTTCGATGTGTCGCCGCAGGTGCTCGACCAACTGTCGGGCATCGGCCTAACGTCGGTGGCGGTGGCGCTTTATCGCCCCGTGCTCGACCTTCTGACCAGCGCGGTGTTCATGGGCGTCGGGTTGCTGATTTTTCGGCGCCGCGCCGATGACTGGATGGGGTTCCTGAGTAGCTTGATGCTGATGTATTTCGGCCCGCGGGTGGTCATCACCGTCACGCGCACGCTGATTACGCTCGACCCCGACCTGTTCAGCGTGATTGGGTTTTTCTCGGCGCTGGGCTTCTTCTTCACCATCCACCCGACCCTGTACCTATTTCCCAATGGCAAGTTCGTGCCGCGCTGGTCGAGATGGCTGTTGCTGGCGATTTTGGTCTATGAGGTCAGCATCCGTGGGTTCGGGGTGTATTTCGGCGATTTGTCCAGCCGTGGCAGCCTCGTGACGATTTTGGCCGGTGCGGGCGGGTTCATCGCGCTGGCGGGCTTTGGGCTACAGCTGGTGCGCTTGCGCTTCCACGCCACGCCCATCGAGCGCCAGCAGTCGAAATGGGTGGTGATTGGTGGGGCGGCGGCCATCGCCTCGATCGTGATATCCAACTTTTTCGAGGTGTTGCTGCCGACCCTGAGCGGGCCGACCTTGGTCATCCTCGGCTTCGTGGTGCCGTTGGTCTATTACGGCCTCGCGTTGATGTTGCCGCTGGCCTTCGCGTTTTCGATGTTGCGCTACCGCTTGTGGGAGGCCGATTACGTCCTCAACCGCTCACTGGTATACGGTGTGCTGGCGGTGTTTTTGGCGGTGGTGTTCTTCGCGGTGCTGGGCGTGATGCAAATCATCGCGGGGCGGGTGTTGCCGGTCGAGCAGACCGGCACGGCCACCGTGTTGGGGGCGTTGGTGGTCGGGGCACTGTACATGCCGACACGGCGGCGGTTGGCGCGCTTCATCGATAAGCGCGTGTTCGGCTTCCGCGTCGAACTGGACGAGCTGAAGCGCCGCCAAAACGAGACCCGTGAGCGCAACGACCCGACCCAAGCCAGCTTGCCGCAGGGCGTGTTTTCGGGCGTGACGGTCGGGATGTGGGATTTGGGCGGCGTACTCGGGCGCGGCGGCATGTCGGAGGTGTATTTGTCGTTGCGGCGCGACGGGCAGACACCGGTGGCCGTCAAGGTCTTGCCGCCCGAGATGGCGGCCAAAGACGAGTACGTGGCACGCTTCGCCCGCGAGGTGTCCATCATGCGCGGTCTGGAGCATCCCAATATCGTGCGGTTGCTGGGTGATGGTGAGCAGGACAGCTTGCGCTACTTGGCGATGGAGTACGTCGATGGGCCGACCCTGCACAGCCTGATGAAACAGCGCGAGGCGTTGTCGTTGGCCGAGGTGCGGCAGGTGATTACCGACCTCGCCGCCGCGTTGGATTATGCCCACGGGCGCGGGCTGGTGCACCGCGACATCAAACCCTCCAATGTGTTGCTGCGGTTGGAGGCGGCGGGGATGCGGGCGGTCTTGGCCGATTTCGGCATCGCGCATCAGCCCAACAACACGCAAATCCTGACCCGTGACGCCATCATGGGCACACTCGAATACATCGCCCCTGAACAAATCATGTCGGCGCGTGAGGTCGATGCGCGTGCCGACATCTACGCGCTGGGGGTGGTGGCCTACCAGATGTTGACCGGCAAACTGCCGTTCGAGGGCAATCCGGCGCAGTTGGTGTATGGGCACCTCAACCAGCCTGCGCCCAGCCCGTGTGACGTGGTTTCGGGCTTGCCGTACTCGGTCGGGAACGCGGTGGTGAAGGC
>JALONY010000015.1 GCA_025454715.1 Anaerolineae bacterium | reverse complement strand
GCGGGCGCGGCACCGCAGGCCACAGCCGCACGCTATGGGTGAGATGGGCGGGGTCGTGCCGGTAAATCAAGCGCTGGTTGGGCAAATCGAGGTCATACGCCCCATCGCTGACCTCGACCCGCACCCCGTCACGATAGTGCTGGAGCGGGACGTAAAACTCGGTCGGTTGGTCGGTCAGGGCGGGGTCGTGCATAAAGCGGTAGTGATAAGCCCCCGTCCGATACGCGAAGCGCTGGAGCACGGGCGTGCCCGCCGTCGCCCGCGCATACGGGCGCACTAGCGCATCGAGCGCCCGCCCGCCGCTGTCGAGGTCGTCCGGCACGGTCTGCTCATCGCTACAAAACACCGATAAATCCTCGCCGTTCCAGCCGTCGCCGTGTGCGTGGGTGTTATCGGGGGCGTAGTTCCACAGCGTAACGTTGAGCAGGTTGGCCTCGATGGCCTGCATCGTCATATCCAGCGCGTCGGCCTGCACGCGATAATCGCCGGTCAAGAAGGCCGTGCCGCCGTTGAGGTTGAACGGGATGCCGGTCTCGCCGATGACGGTCGGGACGCCGCCGCCGATACCCTGCGCCTCGTGCAGCTTGTCGGCCAATTGGCTGATGAACGAGCGCTGTACCGCCCCGCGCCCAATCACCGGCCTGAGCGTGCGATTGTCCGCGCCCAGCCACGGGCGAAACGTGCCGGTGAACAGGGTCGCGCCGTCGTACCAATGCGGCGCGTAGACCACCCCCTCGGCTTGCTCGGCGCTCCAATCGGGGGTGTGCTGGGCAAAGGCGTCTTGCTCGAAGAAAATCAGCGCATCGGGGTCGATGGCGCGCACCGCCTGCTTGACCTTGAGCGCGAACGGGCGCAAATACGCCCCCTCGAAATCGACCGGCTGACCGTCACGCTGGGCGAAATGCCCGGGGCGCAGCAGATGGGGCTGACCGTCACGGGTCACGTCCCACACGCCGTTCTCGCGCCAGACGCACCCGCGCCCGTCCTGCCATGCCCGCCGCCCAGCGGGGTCAACCCGCGTGCTGCCGGTGCGGAAAATGCCCCACGGGCGAACCGTCCACGCCTCGACCTCTTGGGCGTAGCCCTCGCCCAACAGCATCGATTGAAAGCCGGTCGGCATCGTGTGCATCTTAAAACCGGCTTGCAGCTTGGACAGGTCTACCGTGCCGATGTAACCATGCGACGGCTCGTTGAGCGTGCCATAGCCGACCACCGCCGGGATGTCCTGCACCCGCTCGACGATTTGGCGCAATGCGCCGAGGTAGTGGTTTTGCAGGTAAGCCTGCGCGCTCTCACCGTCGATGCGCGTGGCGGGCGCGAAATCGTCGCCGCCGAAGAACAGCGTGAACATGGTCGAGGCGGCCAAGCGGTGGTAATTGGTCGGCCACACCATGCGCGGGAACGCCCCGTCATACTCCTGATGGGTGATGGCCGCCTGCGTCGCCTTGAACCCGTGCGGGTCGAACCCGACCGCCTCCAACGTCCAGCCCGGCGCGCCGTCCCCACCGCACAAGCGACCCCACACGTCTTGGTGTGGGTCGATGAACACGGTGAACTCGTGCAGCGCGGCCTTTTGCAGCACCGCCCGCAGGTAGTCGAGGTACGCCTCGTCGTAGATGCCCGCGCCCGCGTGCTCGACCGCCTCCCACGTCACCACCCAGCGCAAGAAGCTCAACCCCCAGCGCTTCAGGCGGCGCAAATGCTGGTCGGCCTGCTCCAACGGGAACGGGCGCCCGACGAACGACACGGCGCGATGCTCGAAAAACCCCTCGCGCAGGTGGGTGGCACCGTTGGGCGTGGTGGGGACTTTGCTACCGCCACCGAGGTTGACACCGCGCAACCCCAGCGTGCGCCCCTGCGGGTCTTTGAACCATTGTCCGTCGAGATGAAGGGTCGGCATCGGAGAATATCCTTCTTTACATCGTGCACTGCCCCATACCATACCGCATCTGCACACCCCCTGACCAATCGGGCTACGATACGCTACAATACAGCCCGAGTCGTCAGTGGGATTTTTGTGTACGCCGCCAAAGGAGCCGTCCCTATGCCTTTCCTCAACCAATCGGAGCGTGAAGCGCTCATCCAAGAGCTGAAAAACATGCCGTTTGGCCCCGCCAAGCGCAAACTGCGTGCGATGGATCCCAAAGGTCGCCTCGTGTTCTATCGCAATAACCAGCGGATTGGCCAGTGGTTGACCCGCTTCGAGTTGCCCAGCTTCGGCATCCGCGCCACCCTCGTCGAGGCGTTCGGGATGCAAGCCAAGAAAAACGGGGACATCAAGGGCGAGTACGAGCTGATTGACGTGGTGGTCGAGCCGACCCCCGACAACCGTACCTAGTGGCACGTGGCGGTGTTAACAGATGGTGAGTTCACACCGTCTGAATACACCCCCCGAAAGGACTTTCATGCTTCGCACCCTGCCCCAAACCCGTACCATGCCTTTGTCGATGCGCCTGCTGGCCGTCGCATTGTTCACCGTCCTGACCGCCGTATCGGCGCGCATCTCGATCGAAATCGGCGGCCCCGCCCCGTTCACCTTGCAGGTGTTGGTGGTGTTGCTCAGTGGCCTGACGCTGGGCTGGCGTGACGGCGCGCTGTCGCAAATCACGTATCTCGGCCTGATTGCCGCCGGTGCGCCGATCGATGCGCGCATGTTGGGCGCGGCGGCCTTCGCTGGCCCGACCGCCGGTTTCTTGGTCGGGTTCGTGCCCGGGGCGGCGGTCGCTGGCCTGCTGGCCGAGCGCGGCGGCACGCGCTTGGTCGTGCGCTGGCTGGCTGGCCTCGCCGGTGTAGCCGTCATTTACCTGTGCGGCGCGGGCTGGTTCGCCCTGAGCACCCAACGCACGCTGGCCGAGGCGTTCAGCTTGGTGGTCGCGCCGTTCGTCGGCCTCGACGTGGTGAAGGCCTTGATTGCCGCTGGCCTGACCGAGGGCGCACGCGCCCTATTACGCCGTTAAGGTTGCCGCTTGGCGGCGCAACCTCACCGCGCAATCCCCTCTCCACGTTTGGAGAGGGGATGCAGTGCAGAGCGATGCAGCGGGTGAGGGTGGTGCGCCAGCCTGTTTGACAGCCTGCACATTCTCTGATATAGTCCCCGTAATTCGTGTTTCCCTTCATGCTGTCGTGCCCTGTCCGGCAGCGCCCCCGCCGATGGTATTTCCCCCCATCTCAACCGGCGGAACCCCCCACCTCTCCCTGATGAACGGCACACGCCGCCCGACCTGACCGATACCCCCAAACCGACCCGCTCTATCCGCGCCCCCGTCGATGCTGCACCATCGGCAGCACCGCCTCACCGCGCACCATCCGCCTCTTTTATCGCCTCAAGACAGAGTCCCTGCCTATGGACATTGCACAATTGGAACAACGCACGCTCGACGAATTGCGCCACATCGCCCGTGAACTGGGCATCGTGCGCTTCAGCCGCCTGAAGAAGCAAGACATCATCCTCGAAATCATGCGCGCCGACGCCGAGAAGCGCGGCCTGAAACTGCGCGGGGGCGTGCTGGAAATCATGCACGACGGCGTGGGCTTCTTGCGCGCCGACAAATATTTGCCCGGCCCCAACGACATTTACGTCGCCCAAGCGCAAATCAAGCGCTTTGCCCTGCGCACCGGCGATATGGTCATCGGGCAGGTGCGCCAGCCCAAGGACAACGAGAAATATCACGGCCTGTTGCGGGTCGATGCGGTCAACGGCGTACACCCCGATGTCGCCCGCGAGCGCCCCAACTTCGAGGACTTGACGCCGATTTTCCCGACCCGTCGCTTCGACCTCGAGACCAACGGGCGCGTGCTTTCCACCCGCATCCTCAACCTGATTGCGCCGGTGGGCATGGGGCAGCGTGGCATGATCGTCAGCCCGCCCAAGGCCGGTAAGACCACCATCCTCAAGGAAATCGCCAACGCCATCAGCGAGAATTACCCCGAAGTCCACCTGATGATGGTGCTGATTGGCGAGCGCCCCGAGGAAGTGACCGACATGGACAGGTCGGTCGATGCCGAGGTGGTCGCCAGCACCTTTGACGACCCCGTGCACCACCACGTGCAAGTGGCCGAGATGGCGCTGGAGCGCGCCAAGCGCCTCGTCGAGATGCGCCGCGATGTGGTGCTGCTGGTCGATTCGATTACCCGCCTCGCCCGCGCCTTGTCGGGCGGCCTCGACCCGATGGCGATTCAGCCGCCCAAGCGCTTTTTCGGCGCGGCGCGCAATTTGGAAGAAGGCGGCAGCCTGACCATCGTGGCCACCTGCCTCGTCGATACCGGCAGCAAGATGGACGACTTGATTTACGAGGAGTTCAAAGGCACCGGCAACATGGAGCTACACCTCAACCGCCGCTTGCAAGAGCGCCGCATCTTCCCCGCCTTCGATGTCGAGCGCTCCTCGACCCGCCGCGAGGAACTGCTGTTGGGCCCCGACATCGTGCAGCGCGTCTACATGTTGCGCCGCATGTGGTCACACCTCGCCGAGGACGACACGGTCGGCTCGGTCGGGGCGACCGAACAGCTCATCAACAACCTGCGCCAATACGACAGCAACGAGGAATTCTTGAACACGTTGCCGGGCACCAACACCCCGGGCACCGCGCTTGCCCGCATGATGCGCCAGCGCTAACGGGCGCACCCACCCCCTAAACCAAAACGCCGCCCTCAGACTGTCGAGGGCGGCGTTTTTTGTCGTGCGGTGCGTGCTCAGGGCACGGGGGTCGGGGCGGGCGGCAAGGTCGGCCCCGCGGCGGGCGCAGAGGTGGACAACGCCCCCAGCGACAGCGGGTCAACCGTGCCGGTGACCGAGAACGCGGGCACATCCAACGGCGATGACGCGCCCGGGTTGGCGGGCAGAGCGGTCGGGGCGATAGCGCCACCCGCAGCGGTGGCCGCGCCCGCCGAGTCGGCATCCGCCGCGCAGCGGAAGCCCAGATAGGGCAAGCGCTGGTCGGGGGCGCGGTTCAGGCGGTGCACACTGCGCGAGAAGAACGGGCGGTCGGCATACGAGCCGCCGCGCACCACGCGGTCGATGCCGCTGAGCGGCCCCGCGGGGTTGTTCTCGTTGCCGGGCAAGCTGTAATAGGTCGCGCCGTACCAGTCCGCCGTCCACTCAGAGACGTTGCCGGCCATGTTCAGCACGCCGAAGCCGCTGGCACCGGCCAAGAACTGGTCAACCGCCACCGGCGCGTTGGCCGGGGTCGGGTTGCCGATGGTGTTGGCGTTCTCGGCCACGAAGCCGTTGCCCCACGGGTACAAGAAGTTGGACGGGCCGCGGGCGGCGCGCTCCCACTCGGCCTCGGTCGGCAGGCGGCGCCCGATGGCGCGGCAATAGGCATCGGCACCGTGCCACGTCACGAACACGACCGGCGTGTTGGCGACGAAATCGAGCGTGATGTCGTAGCTGGCCGGATCGACGTTGATGTAGCTCAGGGTGTTTTCGCGCAGCGTATCGACGCAGCGCTGGGCGGTGGTGGTGCCGCAACCGTTGGTGTGGTCACGCCCCTGCGTCCGCAAGAAATTGAGGAACGCGATGTACTGCGCGTAGGTCACCTCGGTGCGCTCGACCAAGAAGCTGCCGACCGTGACGTTGCGGGCGGGCAGCGAGTCGTCGGCATACGAGGTCTGGCAAGCGCCACCTTGATCGAGGCACTGGCGCACCGCCTCGGCCACCTCGTTGATGTTGGTGCCCATCTGGAAGGTGCCCCCCTCGACCGGCACCAATTGCGAGGCGACCGCCAACAACTGCGGCGGGATGCCGCCGACCGAGGCCGCAACCGGCGCGGCCAAGTCGCCGACGCCCCCGGGGGTGTCGGTCGGGGCGGGCAGGTTGGCCGCTTGGGTGGTGGGGGTCGGGCTGGCGACCGGCGCGAGTGTGTCGGTCGGGAACACCATGGCCTGCTCGGGCGGCAAGGTGCTAATCAAGCTGGTGTCGGGGGTGGCCGTGACGACCACGACGACCGTGCGCTCGGCCACGGCGGGCGCGGCGTTGGGGTCGGGGGTCGCGGTCACGACCATCGGCGTCTGCGAGGGCAAGGCCGCCACCGAAGCGCCGTCGGGCGTCAATTGCAGCACCCCCAGCGTCAGGCCAGCCAACAAGACGATGGCACCGCAACCAAAGCCCACAATCAGGCCAATCGTCAGCCACTGCCAAGCGCCGCCACCGCGCCGCCGCCGGTTCATATCAATACGAGTCATCGGTTCATCACCCATCGCTCACCGAATAGAGTGGGGTTACGATAAATGAGAACTGGGCGGCGCGCAAGCCCGCTAGGCTGACGGTTAACCTACACTTACACGTTGCGGCACGCGCATTCCCTTCACTCCGCACAGCACAAATGCCCCGTCCTCGGCGGGCGCAGCGCGCTGCGCCCCTACATGTCGTGTGGGCTGGGGGGTGAGGGACAAGAACCAGAACATCGGGCGTGGCAGGACGCACCCATACAGACCTGTCTTAACCTGTTCTGAACCCCCTCGCCTCTTGTGGGCTGAAGGGGCTGGGGGGGTGAGGGGCGGGCGCAGCGCGCTGCGCCCCTACATGGCGTGTGGGCTGGGGGGGTGAGGGGCGCACCCCCTTACACTTTGCGGCGCGGGATTGGCGGGGTATAGGGCTGGGTCGAGGGGTTGACCAGCGGGCTGGCCGCTTGGGTGGTCTGCTGGCTGGCGTTGGCGGGCACTTGGCCGCGCTCTTGCATCCGCTGCAAGATGTTCTCGTAGTTGCGGCGGTCTTCCTCTTCTTGCTCGCGCTCGGCGGCCTCGCGCTGGCGGCGGCTAATCTCCTCACGCACGCGCAACGGCGCGGGCACGTCGCGGAACTCCTTGGGCGTCTCGTCACCCAGCAACAGCAAGCGCACGTCCCCATAATCCAACAAGCTCCGCAACAACCCCGACGTAACCGCCTCGATGTTGTGCACGCGGCTGAGCAAGACTTGGTCTTCGTTGTATTGCAGATAGAGCGGGCGGCGGCGCAACAACGTCACCACCGTATCGCTGACGATGTACAGGTCGTTGCGCCAGTCCCAGTCGGCCAGCCAAAACCACAGCCCGCCCACCAGCACCACGAACACCCCGGCCACCGCCGCCAAGCTGCCCAACCCTTGCAAAAACGGCAAGGCCGCCCCGAACACCACCATCACCCCACCCACGCCCACCACCAGCAACGGCAAGAACACCCCGCGCAACCACACCGTCCAATGGTGGCGGTAGACGGTCTCGCCGCGGGTGTTGAGGAACTTGGTGGCCAAGAACCCGACGCGCTCGGCAGGCCGCCCGGGGTCGGTGTTGGTCTCGCCGAAGGCGTCGATGTCGTCGTCGCCGCCGCCCCCCGGCAGGTCGGGCGAGAGGCCAGCGAGGCGGCGCGCCACCTCGGCCTGACGGAAGACGAAATCTTTGATGCGCTCGGGGTTGGGGATTTTGTCCATCGAGACATTGCCCGCCGCCCCAGCGGTGTTGATTTGCACGTCGCCATAGCGCAGCAGGCGCGCCATCGGGTCTACCGGCGGCAAGGCGGCCTTGACCGCTTGGATGCTGGTCAGCCCGACCTCTTGGGTCTGCACCCGAAAGCGCAAGATGTCGCGCTCCACGCGCAACACGCGCTGGTCGGTAATCACCAGCCAATCGTTGCGCCAATCGACGTAGTAATACAGCAACAACCCACCCGGGATGAGCACGGTCATGCCCAGCACCACCCAGCGCAAGGCGGCATTGGGCACCAGCAACACCGCCAACAGCCCCAGCACCCCCAAGACCGCAGGAACCCACATCATCCGCGCCATCTTCCACCAGTGGCGGCGGGTCATCAGCTTGATGCGCTCGCCCGGGTTGAGCCACGGGTATTGGGCGGGGTCGGGCGGCTGAGGTGCCGCCGTCCGCACCGGCACGCTGGGCGTGGCGGGTGTGCGGGCGGGGTTGGGCTGGGGGGCGGGTTGCGGGGGGGTGGGCTGTGCCACCGGCGCGGCAGGGCGCGGCACATTGACCGGTGCGACGATGGGGGCGGGGCGCGCCGGTGGCGCGGGCTGGGCGGGGGGCGGCTGAGGCACGGGCTGAGCCGCGGCGGGGCGTTGCGGCACCAGCTTGGGCGGGGTGGTCGGCATCGTCTGATACGCCGCCCGTGCGATGTGCAGCACGATCGACGATTGCGCCATCACGAAGCTGGCTTGTTCGACCAGCTCTTGCTGGAGCGCGGCCTCGTTGAAATATTGGCCGGGGACGACCACCGCCAGCACGCGCTGGGTGCCGTTGCTGGCTTGCTGGACGAGCTGGCCTTGCCCGCTGAGCAACAGGTAAAACCCGCGTGCGACCTCCCACTGCCGAAACACGACCGCGCCAGCCTCGTAGCGGCGCACCTCGGCGATTTGCGCGAGGCGCTCGTGCATATAGGGCGGCATTTGGGCGAAGACGGGCAGGGCGCGCAGGCGTGCGACGATTTGCGGGTCAATCATGGCGGTAGGCTCCCAGACAGCGGCGTAGCGCCATTATAACACTTCCGCGCCCGCCCTAGCGCTCGTAATGCAGCGCTGCCCCCAACCCCATCGACTCCAGCACGCCGCGCACCCGCGCCACGTCCGCCGCGTCGTCGCTGTCGGCCACGCACACCACAATCAAGCGCTGGCGAGGGTCGGTGCCGTTGCGCGCCTTGGCCGTGGCTTTGGCCTTATAACCCAGCTCGCCCTGCGCGTTGGCCTGCTTCACCCGCTCCCACAGCGCATCGAGCTGGTCGATGTCGGTCTCAATCACCCAGCGGCCTGCGCGAGGGGTGGGCGGTGCCACCGGCACGCTGGGCTTGTGCTCCACCCAATAATTCCCGTCCATCTCGGAGGGTTTGGCGTCGGCGTCGTGCAACATGCGGGCGCGCTGCACCATCTGGATTAGGTCGAGGTTGGGCGGCATCGGCGTATCGTCGGTCATCGGTCATGGCCTCCAGTCATGCACGTACAAGTGAATCCGCACCCCGTCATCGGTCGGGCTGGGGGTGGGCTGACCCTCTCGCGGGGAGGGCACCACCATCAGGCGCGGCAACCCATCGAAGCGGTCGGTGACGAACGCCACCCACGCGCCATCGGGCGACCATTGCGGGTCGGCGTCGATGGCGAAGTCGAGCCCGCTAATCAGGGTGGTTTGGCCATCGGCCACCCGCACGGCGCGGGCGTCCGGCATCCGGTCGGCCACCACATACTCATTATAGGCAATCTGCGCCCCATCGGGCGACCATGACGGCTGGTCTTGGCTGTTGGCACCGTCGGTGAGCTGGCGCGGGGCGCTCTCATCGCGGCCAATCACATAAATCCGGCGCGCCGCGCCCGGGGCGTCTTGGCGCGAGTAGGCCAGCGTCTGGCCGTCCGGCGACCAGACCAGCCCCCCGACGAAGCGCGCCCCTTGCAGTATCGGCATCACTTGGCGGGTCTGGGCATCCACGCGGTAGAGCCCGCCGTCGGGCAAGCGCGACACATACGCGATCGTCCGCCCGTCCGCCGCCCAAGACGGCAAGCCCGCCGGTTGGACGTTCAGGCAGTCGGGCGCGGCCTGCCCCTGCACGTCATATAGGCAAATGTCTTGGTTGCGGCTGACCAGCGCCACCTGCCGCTCATCGGGCGACCACTGCGGCGGTGCCCCGAACGGCAGCCCCTCGGTCAGGCGTACCTGCTGGCGGGTGCGCGGCCAAAACAGCCACACCTCGTAATCGTTGGTCTCGGGGCGCAGCAACACATAGGCCAGCACCCCGCCCGAGGGAGACCAGCGCCACGCCACCGGCAAAGACGGCAACCTGCCCACCAGCGTCGCGCTCCGCCCCGTCCGCAGGTCGTAGCTCATCAACGCGAAATCGACCACGGCGATTCGGCTGGATTGCGGGTCGTACACGGTGCGTTGCACCCCATACGTCAGCTGTGGCGAGGGCGATAACCCGCCCAGCCCAGTCATCAGCCCAACCAAAGCCACCAGCACGCCCCACACCAGCACCAGCCCGCGCAGGCCACGCCCCAACACCCCCATCATCAGCCACTCACGAGGGGGAGCCAAAACCCGAACGTGCTGCCGCGCTGGTACACGCTTTGGAAGAACACCTCGCCCCCGTGCCGCTCGATGATGAGCTTGACCAAATACAGGCCGAAGCCCGAGCCGCTGATGCGGCGGGTCTCGCTGGTCTGGATGCGTTGCATGGGCTGGAACAAGCGGCCTTGCATGTTCGCTGGGATGCCATAGCCCGTATCCTCGACTTGGAATATCAAGCGGTCAGCCTCGCGCCACACCCGCACCGTCACATCGCCGCCCTCAGGGGTATATTTGATGGCGTTGTTGATCAGGTTGGCCGCTGCCGCCGTAATCAGCGGTGCGTCGCCATTGCCATAGAGCGCCTCGCTCGGCCACGCCGCCCGCCGATAGACCTGCCGCTTCATCTCGGCGTTGACCCGTGCGGTCTGCATCGCCTCGTCCAGCGCCTCGGTCAGGTTGACGATGACCATCAAGAGGCCGGTCACCAGCATCTCGGTGCGGTCGGCGTTGAGGATGTCGTTGGCGATGGTGCGGATGCGGTCGGTGGACTCTTGGATGTCGGCAATCGGCTCCAACAGGTCGGTCAGGCCAGCCGCCTCCACCCCGTCACGCACCGTCTGGAGGTAGTGCGAGATGATCATCAGCGGGCTGCCGAGGTCGTGCGCGCCCAGCTTCATCATCTCGGTCTTCATCTTTTCCAGCTCGGCGATTTTGTCGTGCTGGCGCATGAGCTGCTCATGCAGGTAAGCATGGTCGAGCGCCACCGCGATGCGCGCCGACAACAATTGCATCACCCGAAAGGTGTCCTCGTTGAAGCGCCCTTCCACATCGGTCTCGACCACCAACAGCCCGACCGTCTTCTTCTGCGACAGCAACGGCAAGGTGATTTGTGCCACCGTGCCGGGCACCACCGCGTGATAATGCCGGTCGGCGCGCACATCGGGCGTAAAGACCGCACGCCCATCACGCATCGCCACCCCCGCGATGCCCACCCCGCGCTGGAGCAAGACGCTCAGCGCGTCGCCGTCGGTCATGCCGACCACGCGCTTCACCACCAGCTTGGACGAGTGGTCGTACATCGCCAAGCCGCCGTCACGGGCACCGCTGATGTCCATGGCCGCGTTAAACCCGACATCCAAGACCGCGTTCACGTCCAATGTATCGGCCAAGCGCGCCTCGATTTGGCGCAAGGCGGCCAGTTCGTCCACCCGCCGCTGAAGCGCCTCTCGCGCTAGGTACAGCTCGGTTTGCGGGCGCACCA
Organism: Anaerolineae bacterium; assembly: GCA_025454715.1. Lineage (GTDB taxonomy): Bacteria > Chloroflexota > Anaerolineae > Aggregatilineales > Phototrophicaceae > Flexicrinis. The sequence continues at coordinate 15,673 of JALONY010000015.1, read as the reverse complement.
ACACCATCACCTGCGCCTCGTTCAGGCGCACCCCGCGCACCTCATACGCCCCATTCGGCTCATAATGGTCGGACAAGGTAAAGCGGGTGTGCAGGCCGCCCTCGTCCAACGTCGCCTCGATCAGGTCGAACAAACACCGGATGAGGTCAACCGGCAGGGTGCTATCGCGCAGGTTGACGCCGGTCATCAGGTTGTACATGCCGAAGTGCGCCGAGGCCGACGGCGATTGGTCGATGACCATCCCGTCATGCCCGAACACGATCATATAGTCGGGCAAGGCCTGAAGCAGGGCGCGGTTGCGCGCCTCGCTCTGGCGCAAGCGGTCGGCGTCACGGCGTGCCTCGGTCACGTCCTGACACACCACCATCCCCGCGAACACCACGCCGTCGTCATCGCGGGCGGGCAAGACGCGCACGTCATAGGTGGTGGTGCCATAGCGCAGTTGTTGATGGCTGGTGATGCCCTGCAACGCCTGCACGTACAGCGGCTCGAAGCGGTCGGCCTCGGGCGCGGGCAACGCCTCGCGCAGGGTGTACCCCAGCACGCGGTTGGTGCTGAAACCGAGGATGGGCAGTGCGTCGCCCTCGGCCAAAACATAGCGCAATTGTCGGTCGAACATCAGCAACGTCGTGCTGGGCAGGTTGCGCGCCACGGTGCGATAAGCAGAGAATGAGGCTACGGGCGTCAGTGTCTTCATCGAGGATATCCCACACGTACACGTCACATCGACCGGCAGGGGTGGCGAGGCAATGCCCCACCCGCGAGACCTTTCCCCGTCGTGCACCGGCCAACGTATCGGCAATTGTAAGATTATAGCGTGATTGCGCCAGAATTATAAAGAAATTTATTGCAAGCTAACAATAACAAAACATTCGGGGCGGTTATGGGCGCAAAGTCAGGCGCACATCGGCCAAAAACGCCTGTGGCGGGGGCGGGAAATAGCGCGTGGCGTCGCGCACAGCCTTCAGCGTGCGGCGCAGGGTGGCGCCCTGCACGCGCACCGTGTGTAACAGGCCGAACTGCCGTTCTTGGCGCACGGCATACTCCGGCAGGATGGTGATGCACCCCCCCGCCGCCACCGAGCGTTTGATGGTCTCGACGTTGTCGAACTCGGCGGCGAGGGTGTAGGTCACGCCGTGGCGCGCCAATTGGTCTTCCAGCCATTGGCGGCTGCGGCTGGTCTTTTGGCGGGTGATGAACTGCTGGCCGGTCAAATCGGCAATCTCGACGGCGGGCACGCCCCACCACGGGTGTTGTCGCCCGACCACCACCCACTGCTCCACGTCTTGCAGCGGCGAGATGGTCAGGCCGCCCAAGGTCGGGTCGATTTCGCCCTCAATCAGCGCGAGGTCGGCGGCACCGGCCTGTACCGCCGCAATCACCTTCGGGGTGATGTCGGTCTCGAGGCTGACCGACACGTTGGGGTAGCGCCCGCGAAACCCGACAATCCAATCGGGCAACAAATACACCCCGACCCCCGGGGTGGCGGCCAGCTTGAGGGCGGCACCGCTCAGGTTGCCGACGTTGGTGGCGGCGGCTTGGGCTTCCTCGGTCAGCGCCATGATGCGACGGGCATAGTCTTGCAGGGTGCGCCCGGTCTCGGTCAGGGCGGCACCGCGCCTGCTCCGCTCGAACAACGGCGCGCCCAACACCGCCTCGAGGTCGGCGACGTGCTGGCTGACGGCGGATTGGGTCATCATCAAGCGTTCGGCGGCGGCGGTGAAGCTGCCCTCTTTGGCCACCTGCAAGAAAATGTACAGCTTGTGAAAGTCCAACATCGCGCCCTCAATCACCCCAAACCTTGCCCAAAACGGGGCAAGCCGTCAGCGCCTCAGCGCACGCGCCAAATCGTCTCGTCGATGCCCGCGAGGTGGTTTTCGTAGCGTGCCAACATGAACAACCAATCGGACAAGCGGTTGAGGTAGACCAGCGCCTGCGGGTTGAGCGGCGCTTCCTCGGCCAGCCCGACCGTCAGGCGCTCGGCACGGCGACACACGGTGCGCCCGACGTGAATCTGCGCGGCGGCAGGCGTGCCGCCCGGCAACACGAAGAAGCGAATCTCGGGCATTTGCGCGCTCATCCGGTCGATGTCGGCCTCCAGCGCGGCCACCTGCTCGGGGGTGACGCGCACCACCCACTCGGCTTTGGCGTCCAGCGGGGTGGCGAGGTCGGCACCGAGGTGGAACAGCACGTTTTGCGCCGTCTCCAGCGCCGCATTGACCTCGGCGGCAGGCTTGAGCGCCCGCGCCAAGCCCAGCACGCTGTTCAGCTCATCGACCGTGCCATACGCCTCGACCCGCAGGTGCGTCTTCTTGACGCGCCCGCCCGCAAACAAGCCGGTCGTCCCGTCATCGCCCGTGCGTGTATAAATTTTCATCGCGTCTCATCCTTACGCTTGCCCACCGACATCCTGCCCTGATAGTGCTTAATCCGGCGTGCCCTGGTTATAGTAGTCGCCATAAACATGAGTGCACGGTGAGGGGGAGCCCACATTGGAAACGCCAACGACCACGTTCAACGACCGCCTGAAGACCATCGTCCAGCTCACGCGCTGGCGTGAGCACCTGCCCTACGACATCCCGCTGACCGCGCTGGGTGCCTTGCTGGCCATTTACGGGATGAACAACGGCCAAGGAATCGACTGGCGCTTGTTCACGGTCATGCTGGCCAACATCTTGGCCGTGGCCTACGCTTTCATGATCAACGACATCGAAGACGCGCCCGACGACGCCCGTGACCCCGAGCGCAAGCACAAGAACCCGGTCAGCGCCGGTCGTTTGACGGTGCGTGCGGGCTACAACGCTTGCCGCATCGTGGCGGTGGCCTCGATGGCGCTGTATGCCACCGGCGGCTGGGCGGTGTTCATCATCGGCGGCACCACGTTGCTGCTGTCGCACCTGTATTCGTGGCGTCCGGTACGCCTGAAGGCGTATCCGGTCACCGACGTGGCCTCGCACTCGTTGATGCTGAGCGGTTTGATTTTGCTGGCGGGCTACTTCATCTACCACAACGCGCCGGGCGCGGCGTGGCTGGTGGCCGGCAGCATCACGCTGTTTTCGGTCTATGGGCAGTTGTACAACCAACTGCGCGACTTCGAGCGCGTTCCCGTACTGGCTGGCGCTGGTGGCGGCGGGCGGCATCCTGATTAGCATGTTCTTCAGCACCCAATACGACATGCGCGGCGACAAGGCCATCGACTCGAGCGCGGTGATTCAGGTGCGCGGCATGGTCGCGGTCAACATCACCATCTTCGGCTGGCTGGCGGCGGCACTGGTCACCCAGTTGCTCTAAGCCTCACCCCACCGCAACGCCGACACCCCCGCCCGAAATCGATTCGGGCGGGGGTGTTTCGTTGTGGGGCGATGGTCAGCCCAGCGGCTGCAACAGGCCGGACACGGCCTCGGCCAGCGCCTCCCAGCCCAACGCCTGCCCAGCCGTCCGCGCCGCCTCGAGCGCCAGCGCGTCGGTGGCGCGGGCTTTATCGACCGCATAAGCGCTGCGGTGCGCGGCCACGCACGCCAGCCATTGGGCAGCGTGTTGGGGGTGGGTGGCCATGCACACATCGGCGGCGGCGGCGGCGACCATTAGGACGTGGGCGGCACTCCGCAAGGTGCGCGCCGCGCCCAACGCTTGCTCCAAGGCGGTGCGCGCCGCCACCGCGCCCAGCACGCGGTCGGCGTCGGCTTGCGTCACCCATGCCTCGACCGCCCAGCCCTTCATCTGCCACGGGTCGGTGCTGTAGGTGATTTGCCAGCTCGGTTCATCGCCGAAATACCCCACCGCTTGCGAGGCCAGCTCGCGGGCGGCCTGCGGCTTGCCCTGCGACCAGCGCAAGCGCCCCTGCCAGCTCCGCACGCACATCAGCATCGTCTTGTCATCACGGGTGGTGGCCTCGGCCTCGGCCTCGCCCAACAACGCCTCCGCCTGAGTCATGTCGCGCATCGAGACGGCCACCATGCCGCGCCGCACCAGCGCGTACAACACATCGTCGGGGTTGTCCATCTTGCGCGCCAGCACATCCACCCGCTCGTAATCGCGCAATGCCTCGGCATACGCCCCACTCGCCCACAGGCCATCGGCGCGGCTCAGGCGCAACGACAACTCGCGCTCGTCGTCCGAGTCCGGCAAGGCCAAGCCCTCCTCGGCGTGGCGCACCACCGCCGCGAAATCGCCCTCATAAAACGTCAGGCGCGTCAGCAAGAATTGCGCCCGACCGACCGCAGTCGGGTTGCCCCGCGTGCGCTGGATGAGCAAAAATTGGTCGAGGTAATGGTGCGCCATGTCGTAATCGCCCACCATCAGCTCGCGCACGCCGAGGTTTTGTAACGCCTGCGCGATGTGGATCAGGTTGTTGGTCTGCTGAAACAACATCAGCGCCTCGCTGGTCATGCGGGCGTCCTCGGCGTCGTCCATCGCATACGAGGCGACCGTCCCGAGATGTAGCGCCGAGGTGCCCAAGCCGTACAGGTCACCGAGGTCTTTTTGCAGCGCATACGCCTCGCGCAGTAGGGTGCGGGCTTGGTCGAGGTCGGTGGTGGTGCTGTCGCTGCGGTACCAATAGGACGACGACCATTCCGACAAGGTATGCGCCAACGCCCAGCGCATCCCCAACGTGCGATACAGCGCGGCGGCGCGCTCGAAAAACGGGCGCGACTCGACCGCCTTCTTGATGTACAGGTGGTGATAGCCGTGCGCCAGCGCGACGGCGGCTTGGGCGGCCTCGGGCAACGACTCGGGCGGCCACGCGGCCAGCTCGGTCAGCCACCCCTCCGATTGGTCGCCCTTGCCCGTCCGCACGCTCAGGCAGGACGCCCGCGCCAGCAACTCGACCAACAGCACGTCGCGGGTCGGGCTGGTCGGGCTGGCACGCAGGGCGGCCACCGCGTCGGAAAACAGCGTGGCACCCAGCAGATATTGCCCGTACAGCTCGAAATACAAGCTCAGCGCGGGCAACGCCCGCCCGAGGCGCGCCCAATCACCCACGCGCAAGCCATATTCCCACGCGGCGCGCACGTTCTCGAAGTCGTCGGTCAGCTTGGCGATGGTGTCCACTTGGCCACCGCCCTCCAGCGCGGGCAACAGCTCGGTCAGCACGTCCAGATAGTAACGGCTGTGGGCGGCGAAGGCGGCCTCGGGCTGCCCCAGCGCGTGCAGCTTGGTCAGGGCGTATTGGCGCAACAGCTCGTGCATGTGGTAGCTGCCGGTGTCGGGGTCACGCCGCAAAATCGACTTGTTGACCAGCGCGGCCAGCACCCGCAAGCCCGCACCGGCCACCTCTTGCCCCGCCCGCCGCGATAGCCCGCCCCGAAAGACCGCCAACTGCGCCACCAAGCGACGCTCGGCCTCGCTCATCAACGCCCATGAATATTCAAAGACGGCGCGGATGCTGCGGTGGCGCTCCGGCACGTCCAACAGCTCGGTCTCGAGAATGTCGAAGCTCTGGTGCACCTCGGCCAGCACCTCGCGCAAGACCAACGCCTGCACCCACGCCGCCGCCAGCACGATGCCCAACGGCAATCCATCGACCTTGCGGCAAATCTGCGCGATGACCGCCCAATCGTCCGGCTGTGGGCTGAAGTCGAGGCGGGCGCGCTTGGCGCTCTGCACGAACAATTGCGCCGCGCTACTGCGCTTGACCAGCTCGGGCTGGTCGTCGGCGGGCACGTCGAGGCCGTCCAACGGGTAGACCGTCTCGCCCAGCAGGTTCAAGCGCTCGCGGGAGGTGGCCAACACCTTGACGTTGGGCGCGGCGCGCAACAGGTCATTGACGAGGCTCGCCCCTGCCAAGACGTGCTCGAAGTTGTCCAACACCAGCAGCATCCGCTTCTCGCGCAAGAAATCGGCGAGGCGGGCGGCGGGGTCTTGCTCGTCGGGGCGAAACTGATAGCCGACCGTGTTGGCGAGGGTGGGCAGCAAGGCGTCGGCGCTGGTCAGTGGTGCCAGCTCGACCAAGTACACCCCATCGCCGAAGCGCTCGGCCTGTGTGCCGCTGGTCTGGGCGTGGGCGGCGGCCAAAGCAAGGCGGGTCTTGCCCATGCCACCCGCCCCCAAAATCGTGGTCAGGCGCGTCTCGGGCGCGGCCAGCAAGCGGTCGAGGTCGGCCAATTCGCGCTGGCGCCCGATGAAGCTGGTGGTTTGGGCGGGCAAGTTATTGCGGACGTTCAAGACCCGCGTCAGTTGGTTGGGCGGCTCGAAGCGCGTGGCCTGCGTGATTTCGGTCGTCCGATCCGACTGGCGCTCGGTGGCGCGCAAGATTTCCTCCAGCTCGAACCCGACCACCCGCGCCGACGACACCCGCGCCCCCGGGTCGCGCTCCAGCAAGCGGTAAATCAAGTCGGCCAACGCCACCGGGCAATCGGGGCGCAAGCTCTCGATGTCGGGCAAGGGCTGGGTGAAGATGTTGATCAGCACCTCGGACAGGGTGTCGGCGAAGAACGGGTGTCGCCCTATCAACATCTCGTACAACAAGACGCCCAAGCCCCACAGGTCGGCGCGGCTGTCGAAGGCTTGCCCGTTGAGCGCCTCGGGCGCCATATAAGCGGGGGTGCCCACGCGCAGCTCGGCACTGGTCACCCGCTCCTGCGTCTCCAAGTAAGCGATGCCGAAATCGCTCAGCTTGGGGGTGCCTGCGCGGTCGAGCATCACGTTGGCGGGCTTGAGGTCGCGGTGGATGATGCGGAGGTAGTGGGCGCGGGTCAGCGCGTCCGACAGCTCTAGGCCGATTTGCAACACCCGCCCCAGCTTTTGACGCCCCTCGCGAATCAGCACATCGGCGAGGTCACTGCCATCGACGTACTCCATCACGATGTAATGGTCACCGCTCTGCTCGAAGGCGGCATAGGCCTTGACGATGTTGGGGTGGTTGAGGTCGCGCAGGGCTTGCGCCTCGCGGTTGAAGCGCTCCAACGCCTCGGGGTCATCGGCGGCGGCGCGCAATTTCTTGATGGCGACGAGCGCCTCGGTCTTGGTGTCGAGGGCGCGATAGACCGCGCCCATCCCACCCTCGCCCAACAGATTGCCCAACAGGTAGCGGTCGGCCAACAGGGTCATCGGGTCATCCCCTTCTCGGTGGTGTGTCGTGGTGTGTGCGGCGGCCAAAGTGGCGGGTTGGGAAGGCCAGCGCACGAACGGCATTGTACCGCCGTCTGAGGGTTTTCGCCCGTGTCGGCAGGTTAAGAAGCCGATATATCCGCGGTATGAGAACGAATCGACAAACCCACCAAAAACCAGTATCATCGTCCTATTACCCGTGTATAAATCACAGTAAGGACATTCCCCATGCAGCGTTTTCTGGTCTTATTTTGTGTCATGATGCTCAGCATTTCGGTGGCCGCCGCCCAAACCGATAATGGCCAGCCCAACGACCCCGCGGTGAACCCCGACGCCAACGCCTGCTACACCGGCGGCAGCCTCGCGGGTAAGTGCGATTGGCCGACCGAGGCCGAGGATGAGTGGGCGTGGGATTGCGGTTGGTACATCATCCGCGCCGAGGCGGGCATCTTCAATAGCATCCCCGAGACCTGCGGTGAGCTGGAAGAGCAAATCGACGAGTTCGCCGGTTTGGAGTGCGAGACGATCACCGGCTTCAATCTGGAATACGGCATGTTCCCGATGGATCGGTGCGTTGGGTTCTACGTGGCCTATGACGACTGGTTCCTGAACGAAATCTTTGACTATCTGTATGTCTTCACCGATGTGCAAGTATGCCCCGACCGTGCGGGGTACATTGCACAAGGGGTAATCGAGCGCGAGGTGACCTCGTTCGCGTCCATCCTGTACCCCCAAGCGACCGGCACCTATGTGTGCACCTACGAATCGCTGCGCTTGGGCGAGGGCGTCGTGAGATAACCACCCGATAGGGTTGCCTGTCATCCTCAGCGGGGTGCGCGATGGTCAACATCGGGCACCCCGCGCTGTTTTGGGGGTGAGGCGTCGTTTTAGCTCAGCAGCGCGTCGAGCAGTTGGGCGGCGCTGGCCGATTTGGCGCGCTTGAGCGCCTTGTTGAGCGTGTCGGTGCCCAATGTGGCGCGGGCGCGCTCCAGCACCGGCGCGGATTCGCGCAGGTCGAAGCGGGCGGTTTTGCGATTGGCCTCGGCATGGGCGGCCACCGTGGCACCCTGCGCGAGGTCGCCTTGGGCACCCAGATAGGCCGCCCACAACGTCAAGATGGCCAGCACCACCCGCTCACTCTTCAGGCGTTTGGCGGCCTCACCCGCTTGGCGCAGGGCAGCCAACGCGGCGGGCACATCCCCCCGCCCGAGATGGGCGTGCGCCAATGCCCGCGCCGCCAACGCCGTGTATTCGATGCGTAAATTCTCGTTCCAGTTGTAGGATGGCACTTGGCGGGCGTCATCGGTCAGGTAATCGAGGGCGTCTTGGGCGTAGCGGCGCGCCTCATCGTACTCCCCACCGACATAGGCCAAGCGCGATTGCCAGACCCGCCCGACCGACCCGAGGTTGGGCTCCCCGTGGCCGAAAGCGGCCTCGGCGCTCAAGTCGATGTGATACTTGGCGAGGTCGTTATCGCCCGCGATGTAATAAGACAAGCACAGGCAATTGTCGCTGGTGGCCTCGTGGTACCAGCTCTTCATGGTGCGGGCGGTCTGGAGGGCGGCGCTGAAATGCGCGTGCGCGCCCGCGGCGTCGGCCAAGAAGGCCGCGCCCAGCCCACCCAAATAGTTGTGCGCCCACTGCCAATCGAGGAAGCCGCTGTCTTGGGCGATTTTCAAGCCCTCGCGGGCACGCTCACGCATCCGCTCGTATTCGCCATCGGCGAAGTCGATTTGGCCGACCGAGTACAGCGCCCACGCGATGCCGTGGCGATTGCCCAGCTCGCGCCGTATCAACAGATTGGCCTCCATACAGGCGCGGGCATCGGCCAAGCGCCCCGTGCCAATCAGCATGAAGCCGAGGTTGTTGAGCGCGCTGGCGGCGGTGTTGAGGTTGCCTTGCTTGCGCGCCAGTGCCTCGGTCTGGCGCAAGATGGCCTCGGCCTCACCGACCTGCGCCTGCATCCCGACCACCGTGCCCAGCGCCAGCAACACCCACAATTTGCCGAGGTCGCCGCCCAAGCGGTCGGCCAATTGCTTGGCCGCGTCGATGTGGAAGCGCGCTTGCCGCAGGTCAACCCGCTCCCCACTCAGCCGGTACCAATAGGAGCGCGATAGGCTGATGTGGCACAGCATCTGCCCGATGGCGTCACCGGCGCGCTCGGCCTCGGCCAAGGCCACCTCCAGCGCGGGGCGGATGCTGGTCGGGTCGCCGAAAATCAGCGCATAGGCCGCCAGCGTCTCGGCATGATAGACCCGCTCGGTCTGGCTGAACGCGCTCAACGACAGCGTGGCCAGCTCGTCCAACAAGGCTTGGGCTTGGGCGGGCACCCGCGCCGAGACCATCAAGCGGCAATGCGCCGCCAGCAGCACCCCCAGCGCCGCGTCGCGCTCCGGCGAGGCCGGCAAAGCGCGCACCGCCCGCTCCGCCGCCAGCAACAAGCTGTCGGCTTGCGCCGATTGCCCGCGCAAATCGAAATAAATATCGAGGACTTTGGCCGCGCCACGCAAGAGCTGGGCGTGGCCGCGCTGCACCGCCCACAACCACGCGGCGCGCACGTTCTCGATGTCGGTCTCGATGCGGTCGAGTAAATCGGCACCGCCAGAACCGAACAACTCCGGCTGGCGCTCGGCCAATGTCGTCAGGTAATAGTGGCTGTGCGCGTCGCGGGTGGCCTCGCGCTGGGGGTCACGCTCCAGCTTTTCCTCGGCATATTGGCGTGACAACTCGTGCACCACGTACATGCCCTCATCGGGCGAGCGGCGCAACAGCGACTTGTTGACCAAGCCCATCAACTGGCGCAAGCTGGCACCGGTGACGGCCTGCCCCGCCGAGCGCGAGAAATGCCCGCGGAAGACCGCGATGCGCGTGAACGTGACGCGCTCGTCTTCGGTCAGCAGGTTCCAGCTATAATCGAACACGGCGCGCATACTGCGATGCCGCCCGGGGGTGTCGTGCGCCTCGGATTCCAAGAAGTCGAGGTTGCGCCCAATCTCATCGGCGATTTCGGCGGGCGTGAGCATCTCGACCCATGCGGCGGCCAATTCGAGGCCGAGCGGCACGCCCTGTACCATCCGGCAAATCTTGACCACCGCGTCGAGGTCGGCCTCCGACAACTCGAAATTGGGGCGGCTGCGGCGGGCGTTTTGGACGAACAACTGCACCGAGTCGCCCATATCGCCCCCATCGATGAGGCCGTCCAGCGCCAGCACCGTCTCGCCCTGAAGGTTGAGCTTGGTGCGGGTGGTGGCGATGATTTTGACGGCGGGCGCGGCGTGCAGGATGTCGGCGAACAAGGCCACCCCGCCCAACAGGTGCTCGCAAGTGTCCATGATTAACAAGACCGACTTCTCGCGCAGGTAGTCCAGCAATTGCGCCTTGGGGTCTTGGCCTGCGGTAAAGCTCAGGCCGATGGCGTCGGCGATGGTGTTGACCAGTGGGTCAGCATCGACGAGGCGCGCCAGCGAGATGAAAAACACCCCGCCCAAAAAGCTGATGACCCGCGTGGTGCGCTGACCGCGCCCACGGGTGGCGTTGCCGCCGGTGGTGGCTTGCTTGACCACGCGCAACCCCGCCTCGACCGCGAGGCGCGTCTTGCCCATCCCGCCGGGTGCCAACACGGTAATCAAGCGCGAGTCGGGGGCGGCCAACAAGGCGGCAATCTCGCCCAGCTCGCGCTCCCGCCCGACGAAGCCAGTGGTTTGGGCGGGCAGGTTGTTGCGGAGCATCGGGGTGTTGGGGGCTGGCTCGCGGAAGCGGGCGATTTCCTCGGTGCGGATGCGCGGCATCGGGGTGGTGCCGGTCTGCACCGCGTCCATGATGGTCTCCAGCTCCGCCCCGACCAAGCGCATCGACGGGATGCGGGCGGCGCGGTCGCGCTCCAGCATCCGGTAAATCAGGTCGGCCAGCGCGGCGGGGCAATCGGGGCGGATGGCCTCGAGGTCGGGCAATGGCGTGGTGATGATGTTCAACAGCAACGCGGGCAAGGTCTCGCCCTGAAACGGGTTTGCGCCGGTCAGCATCTCGTACAACATCGCCCCCAGCGACCACACGTCGGCGCGGGCGTCGGGCGCGTGGCCTTGCAACGCCTCGGGCGGCATGTAGTCGGGGGTGCCCACCGCGAGGCCGACCGTGGTCATGCGCGCCTTGGTTCCGACGTGCGCCACCCCGAAATCGGTCAGGCGCGGGGTGCCGTCGCTGGCCATCAACACATTGGCCGGTTTCAGGTCACGGTGGATGATTTTGAGGTAGTGGGCGCGGGTGAGCGCGTCGGCCAGCTCGATGCCGATGCGGACGGTCTGGGCGACCGACAACCGCTCTTGGCGGCGCAACAGCGTTCCGAGGTCTTGGCCGGGCACGAACTCCATCACGATGTGATAGTCGCCGTCTTGCTGGATGGCGTCGTAGGCCTTGACGATGTTGGGGTGGTTGAGGTCGCGTAGCGCCTCGGCCTCGCGGGTGAAGCGCTCGACGAGATCGGGTTGGGCGGTCAGCACCTCATGGCGCAGGCGCTTGACCGCCACCGTATCCCCCGTTTTGGTGTCGCGGGCTTGGTAGACCGTCCCCATCCCGCCTTCCCCAATCAGCGTTCCGAGTTCGTAACGATTGCCCAGCAGCGACACCATACTTTTTTCACACCTCTACGGGTCGGCCCAAGATGGCCGACACGACTTCTCCATGAGTCAGGTGCTTGCCACGCTCCCATGCCGCGTCATATTCCGGCTTAGCCAATTGTTCGCGCAGGCTCTCGAGCACGATATCGGCATGTTCACGGACGTATTGTTCGGTGAGAGGTGCATGAAGCACGTATGAGATGTATTCTACACCGTTCAACGGATTTCCGCGCAAACCGATGGCCATGGCCGCGCTGGTGATGGCCAACAACGTCCAGCCCGTGGCCTTGGCAATCGCGCCCGCCTCGACCGCCCGCCGCCCGACCGTCAAGGCTTTCTCAATCCGCCCCGTCTGGATGTAGGCCAGCCCGAGTGCCGCGCCCGCCTGCGCCAATGCCCAGTAGATGGCGTGGCGCTCCAGCCCTTCCCACGCGCTCTCGAGTTCTGGGATGGCCTCATCGAAACGACCGGCCTCGGCCAAGATGATGCCGCGTAGGGTGGTATGGCGCATGGTGTTGATGGGGTCGGGCTCGCTACTGCTCAGCAGGATGTCGTTGGCTTGCTCGAGGTACCGCAACGCCTCCTCGTAATCATCGCGATAGAGCGCGTTGATGGACAAGATTTGTTGCACGTCCACGATGTCGCTCAGGTTGCCCAAGCGCCCGCGGATTTCGAAGGCGCGGTCGAGGCCGCGCTTGGACTCGTCGTAGTGGCCGACCGCGTTTTGGGCGATGCTGCACAGCACCAACGCATCGGCGGCACCCTTGCGGTTGCCCACCCGCTCGAACAGCGTATAGGCTTGTTGGTGATACTCGATGGCCTCGCGGTAGCGCCCGTACCAATAGACCGTGCTGCCCAGCCGGTTGAGCGCCTCGGCCTCACCGCGCCGGTCGCCCACCTCGCGGTAAAGCGGCAGGGCGCGCCGGAAGTACGCCTCGGCCTCGCCGAAGCGCGAGGCGCTGTGCTCGACCAACCCGAGGTTGACCAGCACCACCGCCTTCCAGCGCAGGTTTTTCACCTCGCTGAACAAATCATAGGCCTTCTGGAACAGCGGGCGCGCCTCGTCATCGCGGCTCTGGGCGTGCAGCACCTCGCCGAGGTTGTTATAGAGGTAAATCGCGCCGTAGCGGGTCTTGAGCTTGGCCGAGTCGTCAATCAAGCGGCGATACATCGCCTCGCTCTTGCTATATTCGCCCTGCAAGAACAGCACGTAGGCCAGCGAGGCCTCGGTGCGCTTGGCGTACCATTCCCCGAAGCGGTGGCCGCTGGTCAGGGCGGCTTGGATCGACTTCTCGAGTTGCTCGGTGGCCTCGGCGTAGTTCCCGCGGTTCATGCTGATGTAGGCGAGGTTGCCATAGACCTTGGCGATGCCCATCTTGTAGCCGTGCCGCTCGAACACCTCCAACGCCTTGAGCGCGTGTTGCGCGGCGGGGTCGAAGTCGCCCAGCAACACCTCCATCTGCGCGGCGTACAGCTTGGCACGCGCCACCAACAAATCGCTGACGCCCGGCACGCACCCGATGGCCTGCGCCACCTCGTGAAAGACCATGACCGCTTCTTTCGCCCAGCCCTTGGCCTCGAAGAACATGGCCACCACGTCGATCGACTTATCGACGAGGTCGAGGCGGTTGGCGAGGATGGCGTACTCCCACGCCGAACGGATGTTGTCTTGCTCGGCCTCGATTTCGCCCAGCGTCCGCAGTTCCTCGCCATCGTTCATGTACACGTTGGCGCGCTTGACCAAGAAATCGGTGTAATACTCGGCGTGGGCGGCCTGCGCGCTGGCGTGTTGGGCGGGCAGGTCGGCCAAGCGCCCCTCGGCATATTGGCGCACCAACTCGTGCAGTTCGTAGCGCCCGCTGTCGGGGTGGCGGCGCACCAGCGATTTGTTTTGCAGGGTGGTCAAAATCCGCAAGGACGCCCCGCACGAGGCTTGCGCGGCCTCACGGGTGAAGCCGCCCCGGAAGACGGCCAATTTGACGAACGCCTCGCGCTCGGCCTCGTTCAGCAACGCCCACGAGTAATCGAACACGGCGCGCATACTGCGGTGGCGGGCGGGCAGGTCGCGCAGCTCGCTCTCCAAGAAGTCGAGGCTGCGGGCAATCTCATCGGCGATTTCGACCACCGACAGCGAGTCCGTCCACGAGGCGGCCAGCACCACCCCCAACGGCATCCCATCCACGCTCTGGACGATGCGGATGACCTGCCGCAGGTCGTTATCGGCCAGCTCGAACGAGGGCGAGGCGCGCTTGGCGCTCTGGACGAACAACTGCACCGCGCTGAAGCTCAGGGCGTTGGGCAGGTCGTCGAGGGTCGGCAAATCGAGGCCGCCCAGCGCCACCACCGTCTCACCGGTCAGGTTCAGGCGCTCGCGGCTGGTCACGATCATCTTTAGGCGCGGGGCGGCGGTCAGCAAGGCCGAGACCTGCTCGGCACCGGCCAAGACCTGCTCGAAATTGTCGAGGATGAGCAGCAACCGCTTGTCGTGCAGGTAATCGCTGATTTGCGCCAACGGGTCGCGCCCGTCGGCCTGCAACGTGTAACCGATGGCGTCGGCCACCGCCGCCGCGATGCCGTCCGGCGAGGTCAGGGGCGCCAGCGGCACGAAAAACACCCCATGCTCGAACACGTGGACGAACGACTCGCCGACTTGCAAGGCGAGGCGGGTCTTGCCCATGCCCCCCTGCCCCAGCACCGTAATCAAGCGCGTATCGGCGCGCCCCATCAATTGGGCGATGTCGGCTTGTTCGTCCTCACGGCCAAAAAATGGCGTGGTCTGCGCCGGAAGGTTGTGCTTGGGGGCGGCGGTCGGCGGGGTCGGGGTGTCGAAACGGGTCTCGTCGAAGGCGGGGATGGCAATCGGGGTGGTCATGGTGGTGCGGCGGGTCTGGCTCACGTCCTTTTGCAGCATCCGCCCAATCAGGTCAATCAGCGCAATCGGCGTCTCGGGGCGCAAGGTATCGAGGTCGGGCGGCGATTGGGTGAGGATGTTGACCAGCGTACCGGTCACCGCCTCGGCGCGGAACGGGTGGCGACCCGTCAGCAGCTCGAACAGCAACACCCCCAGCGACCAGATGTCGGCGCGGTCATCGACCTCGTCGCCATTGACCGCCTCGGGCGACATGTAGTCGGGCGTCCCGACCGCCAAGCCCGCGCCGGTCATGCTACCGGCTCCGCCGATGTGCGCCACGCCGAAATCGGTCAGCTTGGGCACGCCGTCCTCGGTCATCAAGACGTTGGCGGGCTTGATGTCGCGGTGGATGATTTTGAGGTAGTGGGCGCGGGTGAGCGCGTCGGCCAGCTCGATGCCGATTTGCAAGGTGCGCTCGACCGACAAGCGCCCACGCGCCTTCAGCATATCGCCGAGGTCGCCCCCGCTGACGTATTCCAGCACGATGTAATGGTCGTCGCCGTGGGTCAGGGTCGTCAGCATCTTGACGATGTTGGGGTGGTTCAGGCGGCGCAACGCATCGCCCTCGCGCTCGAAGCGCTCCAACATCTGCGGGTCGGAGCGGATGGCTTCGGGCTTTAGGCGTTTGACGGCGATGGCTTCACCGGTCTCGAGGTCTTTCCCACGAAAGACCGTGCCCATCCCCCCTTGCCCGATGGTGTCTTGCAATTGGTAGCGTTTGGCGAGGCGTGTGGTCATGCAGGGCGTCTCCGTTCTCTCTCGGCCTGCGGTGTGCTCCGAGCGGGGTAGTGGTGGCGTGTGATACAGTTAGACGTTGTGAGGTGCCTTAAAAATACACGCACCGCGTTAGAGTCTTGTTTGTGTTGCGTATGTATTTGTACGAAACAAACGTCCCAAAGGATGCACTCATGATTAAGCTGAGCCTAAAAGACCTCAACCGGACGTATCTGGCGCGCCAACACCTGCTGGCGCGTGCCGACCTCAGCCCCGTGGGCATGGTTCAGCACCTGTGCGCCTTACAATCCCAACTGCCCAACCCGCCCTATCTGGCGTTGTGGGCGCGCCTCGCCACGTTCGAGCGCGCCAGCCTGACCGACGC
>JALONY010000316.1 GCA_025454715.1 Anaerolineae bacterium | reverse complement strand
CCATATCCTACATCAATCACGGTGGGCATAGCTCAATTGGTCAGAGCGTCTGATTGTGGATCTGAAGGTTGAGGGTTCAAGTCCCTTTGCCCACCCCAAAGCAAAACCGCCCTCTCGATACAGTCGGGAGGGCGGTTTTTTTGCGTGTCTTGGGGGTTTAGCGGAAGCGTTGGCGGGCGCGGCGGGTGGTGCGGCGCGCCTCGGCACGCAACCCGACCTCGCGCAAGCTGGGCGCGGCTGGGGGAGCCTCGGCCTCTGCCGGTGCTGGGAGGGTGGTGGCCGGTGCGGACGGGTCGGTGATGGGGGTGATTTGGCCGGTCGAGCTGAGCATCTCGGGCGAGAGCGCTGGCATCGGCTGGGTCTTGCTGGGCTTGGGCAGGCCGAACAACTCGAACACGCTGATTTGCGAGGTTCGGTGATGCGCGGGCGCGGCTCGGGCTTGGGCTCCGGTGACTCGATGACCGGCGCGCTGGCGGGAATCTCGCTGGTCACGCGCTTGAGCTCGACGACCGGCGGCGGGGTGGGCGCGGCCTCGGCCACGGGCTTGACCTCGACGGCGGGCGGTGTGACCGGCTCCGGCGCGGGGGTGGCCTCGACCACCGGCGGGGCGGCAGGCGCAAGCTCAATCACCGGCGGCAGCTCGACTGGCGGGGTGCGCGGCGGGGTCGGGGTTGGGTCGGCGGGCTTCATCCAAACCGGCTGGCTGGGCGCGATGACCGGCGCGGGCGCGTCGATGGGCGGGAGCGCGGCGAGGAAATCCGGCTCGGGGTCGGCTTGGCGTGCCACCGGCTCGGGCGTGGCGGGGTGCGGGCGGGTGTCGTACAGCGTGCGCTCGGCGGGGTCGGGCGGGCGGGTGAAGCTGACGCGGGGCGCGGCCAGCTCGTCCGGCACGGGCGGCATCGGCTTGTTGGGGGTGGGCGGGCCATAGGGCGATTTGGGCACGCGCACGCCTTGGCCGCTCTCGGTCGGGACGCTGGTGCTGTGGCGCGGGCGGTAGTTGGCGCGGGCTTCGACGCCCGGGTCGTCGCGCATCAGCGACTTGGCCTGAAAGGTCTCGACCTCTTTGGAGCGGGTGATGACCTTATAGAGCATCTTCAGGCTGTTGATGATGAGCTGCTCTTGGGCTTTGCCCGCGTTGCCGAACAAGCCGCCGCCACGGTAGCTGAACGTCCATTGGACGACCGTGCCCTCGGGGGTCTCTTGCAGGCGGAGCTGGCCTTTGTTCTCGCGGAACGCGCCGCCCTCGACGACTTGATATTCATAGCCGAAGCGGTCGTACCACGCGGTAATCTCCCAAACTTGGTCACGCCCGCGCTGCTGCGTCAGCCGGAAGCGCATCCCGGGGGCAGGCTTGGGGTTGGAGGTCAGCAGGCTGAGCGTTTGCGCGTTGACTTGCCACTCGGTGTTGCGGCGCAAATCGCCCACGAATTGCCAGACGCGCTCTGGCGAGGTAGGGATGAGGATGCGATGGTCAATCAGGTTCATGCGGTTTCGGTGGGGGTATCCCTCTCCGGTGCGCCGACGATGTGCTACACTTGGCGGGTGAGATATGCTGCATTGTATCACGGGAAAGACAAAAAAAGCACCCATGCCCAGCCCTGCACTGGTTTTCGCGTTCATCCTCGCCACGCTGTATGGCGTGGTGTTTCACGTCGTCTTGGGCGGTGATGCGCGCCGCTTGGCGCTGTTTTTGCTGTCGAGTTGGGTCGGGTTCGCGGTCGGGCAGGTGATGGGCTTGCTGTTCGACGTGACGCTGTTCCAGCTGGGGAGCTTGCGGGTGTTGCCCGCCACGCTGGGGGCATTTTTTGCGTTGTTTTCGGTGCGCGGCCTGACGACCGGTCAGGTGCGCCGCCCCGCCCGTAGGAGGCGCGCCTGATGAGCCAACCCAACCCGACCCCCGAGGCCGAAACCCCACCGCGTTGGACGCTGGGCGGGGTGGTCAAGGTGGTCTTGATCGTGTATGCCGCGCTGGTCGGCGCGCCGCTGGTGATTGGGCTGATCGCCGCCGGAAACGACCCGTTGACCAGCGCCCAGCGCATCGGGTATCTGCGCGACCTGTTGTGGGTAATCGTGTTACTGCTGACCGTGCCACTCCTGATTGGGTTCGGGGTGTTGCTGGTGCAGTTGGCCGCGCTGTTCGGCGTGATTCGCGTCGATTTGGGCGGGGTGTTCGGCGACTTGCGCGGCGCGCTCAAGGCCATCACCGGCGTGGTGCGCTTCGCCGCCGAGACGATGTTTACGCCGGTCATCCGGTTTAGCGCCATCATGACCGGAATCGTGACGTTCCTGCGCGAGTTGCGCGGTTTGTTTGGGGCGTTGCGGCGCAAGCCGACCGACCCTAGCCCCGACTCAGACGAGACCACGCCAGAGGAATAGCGTCGGCCACGCCTGAGGCCAGCACACCCACCGCGTGCCCGGCTTGCTCGGCGGCGATGACCCCGCTCAGCCCGTGCAGGTACACCCCCAAGCGTGCCGCGTCGTAGGCGGGCAAGCCTGCGGCGCGCAACGCGCCAATCACCCCAGCCAGCACATCGCCGGTACCGGCTTTGGCCAGCGCGTCGGTCTTGAACGGCGAGAGGGCGGTTTTGCCGTTGGGCGCGGCGATGACGGTGTGCGCCCCCTTGAGCACCACCACGCACCCCCATGCTTGTGCGCCGCGTTGCGCCGCCCCGATGCGGTCGGCTTGTACCTCGGCGGTGGTCTGCCCCAGCAGTGTGGCCATCTCGCCCGGGTGCGGGGTGAGGATGGCGTCTGGGGGCAGGGTCGGGCGGTCGGGCAGGGCTGCCCACGCGGTCAAGCCGCTGGCGTCGATGACCAGCGGGCGGGCGCTGGCCAACGCCGTGCGCAAGACCTCGGCGGCGTGCGCCCCGTCGCCCAGCCCCGGGCCGACGATGAGGGCGTCGAGGTCGGCCAAGCGTTCGGCGTCGGGCACGGCTGGCCACCACACCGCCTCGAGCAGGTGGGTTTGCAGGGCGTGGGTGGCTTGGGGTGTGGTGGCGACCGCCACCCAGCCCGCCCCTGCGCGATAGGCGGCACGCGCCGATAAGCCCGCCGCGCCGGGCATCGCGTCGCTGCCGCCCAGCACGGCCAGCTTGCCGAACGTGCCTTTGTGGCCGTCTAGCGGGCGGTCGGGCAACAGGTCACGCATGGCCTCGTTGTCCAGCAGGCTGATGGCGGTGCGCTTGTCGATGCGGATGGACTCCGGCAGGTCGAGCGGGGCGACGTGCACTTGGCCGACCTTGCTGACCCCTGCGCCGGTCAGGTGGCCGGGCTTGGCGGCAAAAAACGTGATGCTGTCGTCGGCGGTCAGGGTGTAGGCGTCGGCTGCGCCGGTGTCGAGGTCGAGGCCGGACGGGCAATCGACGGCGATGACCCATTGCTTGGGCGGGCGCTGCACCTGCCCCCCTGCGGTCGGGGTGTTGAGCG
>JALONY010000315.1 GCA_025454715.1 Anaerolineae bacterium | reverse complement strand
AAAGCCACCGAGACCGCGCTGGGCGTGCTGGAGACCAACGCCAACGTCCGCCTGTTGCTGGAGGTGCTGATGCTGGATTACCCACAGGCGGGGTGAGGGATTCGGGCGCGTCGCGTCGCGCCCCTACCCGTGGGTAGCCGAGGTCAAGCTTGCGCTGGAGCAACGAGGCCGACGCCTCTTGCTCCTCGACCACGATGCTGATGGCTTGCTCCAGCAGCGGGTCGGTTTGGGCGAGGAACTCGCGGTTGGTCATGCTGCGCTCCCACGGCGCGCTGAACTCTCGGGGCAATTTGCCGTCCTCTTGCTGCTCATATTTCCACGTCTTCCAGTGGCGCACCACGGCGCGGGCCGCTGACCGAGTCGGCGGACAGGTACAACATGTCGCCCTTGCCCAACAAGGTCTCCGCGCCGATGGTGTCGAGAATCACGCGGCTATCGACGCCCGACGCCACCGCAAACGCGATGCGCGACGGGAAGTTGGCCTTAATCAAGCCGGTAATCACGTCCACGCTCGGGCGCTGGGTGGCGATAATCATGTGCATCCCGACCGCACGCGCCATCTGCGCGAGGCGGGTGATGGCGTGCTCGGTCTCCTCGGGCTGGTTCATCATCAAATCGCCGACCTCATCGACGCAGATGGCGACATACGGCAACTGGTCTTTCTTGCGGCGGGGGCCCAGCTTGGTATTGTAAGCCTCGATGTTGCGCGTGCCCGCCTCTTCCAACAATTTGTAGCGGCGCTCCATCTCGCGCACGCACCACTTCAGCGCCTCGATGATGCGGTCGAGGGCGGTCTCGACCGGCCCAATCAGGTGCGGCAAGCCGTTGAATCGGCTGAGCTCGACCATCTTGGGGTCAAGCAACACGAGGCGCAACAGGTCGGGCGGGTTGTCCAGCAGTAGCGCGGTGATGGTGGCGGCCATGAAGACCGACTTGCCCGATCCGGTCGTGCCGGCCACCAGCAGGTGCGGGCACCCCGCGAGGTCGATGCCGACCGGCTGGCCGGTTACGTCACGCCCGACCGGTATCAGCAGCGGGGTCTTGCGCTTGGTCAGTTGCTCCGAGTAGCCCTTGCTCTCGTACACCGAGCGTAACGAGACCATGCTGGGGCTACGGTTGGGCACCTCGACGCCCAAATAGCTTTGGCCGGGCACCGGCGTCTCGAGGCGCAGGCGCTTGGCGGCCAACGTCAGCGAGAGGTCGTTGGTCAGGGCGGCGATGCGGCTCAGGCGGGTGCGCTGGATCGAGGCCGCGTTGGTGTCGTCCTTGCCGGACTCGACATACGGGCGCACGGCGTACTGTGTCACGGTCGGGCCAACCCGCACGTTGACGATTTCGACCTCGATGTCGAACTCCATCAGCGTGTTCTCGATCAAGACCACGTTCTTGTTGATTTCGTCTTGGTCGGGTAAGGTCAGCTCAGCGTCTTGGAGCAGACCCAGCCCGGGGAGTACGTTCTCGCGCTTGTTGACCTTCTTGGGCTCACGGATGGCATCGACGCTGAAATAGCGCCGGACGCGCCCGTCTGGGCGGCGCACCAACAGCGACCCGTCGGCGTGGCGGTCTTTCAACAGGTTGCCGATGCCGCTCAGGTCTTGGCCGCGCTCTTGGCGGGCGAACAAGGCTTGTTCGGCCTCGGTCAGTTGGATGATTTTGGGCTCCTCGAGGCCGAGCGGCGGGAGCTGTGCCTCGCGCAGGCTGGGGCGGATGTGCGCGGGGTCGGGGCGGATTCGCATCAGGGTGCCCGCAGGGGAGCGCCCGACGCCGACCACGGCGCGCACGCGCCGCTCATTGAGGGCGTAGCGATAGGCCAGCTCGGCGTGTTGGCTGAAGCGGGCGAGCGCTTGGCTGGCGCGTTGGATGAGGTTGAGGAAGGCGGTGCGGCGCAACCCGAGCGTGACGGCCACCGCCACCCCCAGCACGACCGCGAAGAAAATCAGCGCGCTGGGTGCCCCGATGACACCCGCGACCAAAGCCGAGACCGCCCCGCCAATCAGGCCGCCGCCCTGCCCGGCGCGTGCCACGGCGCGGAACTCTGGGTCACCGGCGGCGAGGTGCAACATCGCCAAGCCCGCCACGAACGCGATTTCGAGCGCGAGGATGCGCGGGGTGCCAAAGTGAAAATCGATGCCGAGGCGCGGCAACAAAATCACCACCCCCAGCGCGAAGATTCCGATGCAAATCACGATAGCGCCGTAGCCGAACAGCGCGGTCAGCGCGCCCGCCCACGCCCGTGCCAGCGTCGGGCTGGACGACACGTCCAACAACGACATGAACGACACCACCCCGAACACCAGCAACGCCAAGGCCGCCACCTCGTTCGTCCACGGGGGGATGCTATCGAACACACCGTCCCAGAACTCGGGCGAGACCTGCATCCGCTCACGACGGTCGGGCGATGGGGTCGGGGGAGCGGGCGTGGGTGGGGTCGGTTTTTTGGGGGTGGGGGCTTTTTTCGGCGCGTCGGGGCGGTCGGCCACGGCAAAAACCTCTAGACAGTCGGTTCGCTCATCATATCACAGGGCGGGGCGGCGGGCTATGCGCCGAACGGCACACCAATACGCCAAACAGCGCATACCACGACGGGCGCGGGCGCGGTACACTGATGCGTGACATCAACCCGCATATCCTCGGAGGAAACCCCATGGAAACCAAGACCGTGACCGTGCCCAACGTTGGGTGCAATGGCTGCGTGAACTCGATTAAGCTGGAAGTCTCGGACATCCCGGGCGTCTCGTCGGTCGAGGGCGTGGCCGAGACCAAGCAAATCACCGTGGCGTGGCAGTCGCCCGCGACGTGGGAGCAAATCAAGGCCAAGATGGCCGAAATCAACTACGCCCCCGCCCACTAACCCCCATCCCGCCCCCCGCCGCCATTGGACGGGGGGCACCCCCTCCCCAAAAAATACACAACCCAAAGGAGCACCCGATGAAGCGCCTCGTGCCGTTCATGATGTGTTTGTTGTTGCTGGTCACCGCAGTCTCGGCCTCGGAACACCCGGGGTATCTGGAGCGCGCCGAACTGCGCTTCTTGCAAGGCATGAGCGACCATCACCAGATGGCGCTGGATATGGCGCTGGACTGCCTCGATAACGCCAGCGATGCGTGGGTGACGGCGGTTTGTGAGGCGGTGATTGCCGCCCAAACCCCCGAAATCGAGCAGATGCGGGCGTGGATGTTGGACTGGTACAACGTGGATTATCAGGTCGTGCCGATGGTGATGGGCGACGAGTCCGAGGGCAACGGCCACGGCGGCCACGGCGGCCACGGCGGGCATGGGGCGGCCAGCGATGCGCCGTTCACCGACCCCGCGATGATGATGGGCATGTTCGCGGGTTTGAACCGCGCCGAGGG
>JALONY010000314.1 GCA_025454715.1 Anaerolineae bacterium | reverse complement strand
GGCTTGTTCTTCTGTAGCTGGGTGCTTTAGCGCCCAGCGGCCACCGACGCGCCACCCCTAACCCCCTGACGACAACGCGCCCGCCCGATTAACGACAACTCATCTCTACGGTTCGACGTACATGATATACTGACGCTGTTTTGTGTCGGGGTCATGGCGAGTTTGAAGCGAAGAGGTGCTTATCGTGCGAGTCGTTTGGATTGTGCTGATGCTGGCCGTGGGGCTAGTGGGGTGTGCGCCTGCGCCCACCGAGACCACGGAAGCGCCCGAACCGCTGGAACTGCTGACGGCGGCGGCAGGGTTAATTCGCGAGGTCGAGACCTTCCGCCTCGCGGTCGATGTAGACGGTGCGCCGCACCTGTTCGAGGCCATTTTGGGCGACGACGGGCTGGTGAGCGCCGAGTTTTTGCGCGCCCGCGCCCAATACCGCGCCCCCGATGAATTTCAAGGCCAAGTCCGCATCCGCTACGCCGTGCCCATCGATGTCGAGGTGTACGCCAACGCGGTCGGGCAATCGTACCGGCTCGGCAACCTGCCGTGGATTTTCGGGGCGTTCGCCCCGGGCTTCACCCCCGCCATGCTGCTCGACGAGGTAAGCGGGTTTCAGGCCGCCCTGACCAACATGACCGACCTCGTTTACGTCGGGCGCACCAGCCTCGAGGACGGCCAGCCGGTGCATCAGGTCAGCGGGCGCGCCAACGGCGCACAAGTCTCGTCGCTGGTGGTCGGCCTGATCAACACCACCGCCGACATCCCGCTGGAGGTGTTCGTCAACACCGAGACCGGCTTCCCCGCCCGCATCACCATGCGCGTGCCGCAACCCGACGGCCAAGAGAGCGCGTTCGTCATCGACATCTACGATGTCAACGCCCCGTCCGAAATCGTCGCCCCGCCCACCCCGCAACCCCGCCCGACCGAGGCCATCACTGCGCCCAGTGACCTCCTGACTCAGCCCACGGCGGAGGCCACCCCGTGAGCGCCGCCGCCGTCACCTCGCCCCAGCAACCCAACCGCTGGCTGATCGTCGCGCTGGTCTGCATCCCGGTCTTCATCGGCGCGCTCGACCTCACGGTCGTCTCCGCCTTCCTGCCAGAGCTGATTATCGGCCTCGAACTGCCCTTACAAACCGGCCTCGACGACGCGGCTTGGATCGTCAGCGCCTACCTGTTGGCCTACGCCGTCAGCATGACCTTCATGGGGCGCGTCAGCGACCTGCTCGGGCGGCGCAGCGTATACGTCATCTGCCTCATCATCTTCATGGTCGGGTCGGCCATCGTCGCGATGGCCGATACCGTGCTGGCCGATTGGGTCTACGGCCTGTTCCGCCGCTTCGGGCAACGCCCCGATGAGTCGTATGTCGCGCTCGGCATCATCATCTTCGGGCGCATCGTGCAGGCATTGGGCGCGGGCGCATTGGTGCCGGTCAGCCTCGCGCTGGTCGCCGACCTGTTCCCCGCCGCGCAACGCGCCCGCCCGCTCGGGCTGATTGGCGCAGTCGATACACTCGGGTGGGTGCTCGGCCACCTGTACGGCGGCGTGTTCGTGCAATATTACCCGTGGGAATGGCTGTTTTGGGTCAATATCCCGCTCACGCTGATTGCGCTCTTCCCGACGCTATGGGTCTTGCGTGGGGTCAAGCTGGCGCGGGTGCGCGGGCGCTTCGACTTCGTTGGGGCGGTGCTGATCGTGCTGGCGTTGTCGGGCTTGACGCTCGGCTTGGGCGCCAATATCGAGGTCGGTACGTCGGTCTCCAGCTTCGAGGATTTGCCGCCCTTGCCGCCCTACGCCCTGCCCGTCCTGAGCGGCGCGGCGCTGGCGTTCGGCTTATTCTTGCTGGTCGAGTCGCGGGTCAAGGAGCCACTGGTCAACCTGCGCTTGTTCCGTAAGAAAGGCGTGGCCGCCGGTGCCCTGACCAACCTACTGGTCGGCTATATGCTGTTCGCGGGGTTGGTGTTCGTCCCGATTTTGGTCAACGTCCGGCAATTAGACCTCGGCAGCCTGCGCGAGGCCGCCTTGCAGGTCGGGGTGTTGCTCTCGGCCTTGACCATCCCGATGGCCGTGGCCGCCGTCAGCGGAGGTGCGCTCAGTGAGCGCATCGGAGTCCGCAGCACCACCCTGATTGGGCTTGGCTTGGCGCTGTTCGGGTTCTTGTGGGTCTGGCAAACGTGGGAGTTCGGGGTGTCAGACGCGCTGGTCGCCGTGCAGATGATCGTCGCAGGCACCGGCATCGGCATGACGTTTTCGCCCATCAGCGCGGCGGTCATCAACGCCGCCAGCGACGGGGAGCGCGGCGTGGCCTCGGCGCTGGTCATCGTGTTGCGCTTGGTCGGCATGACGCTGTCGGTCTCGACCCTGACCACGCTGGCGCTCAACCGCGTCAACGTGCTGGCGGCGCAACGCTTGGGCGCCAATTTCGACCCGCTGGCCTTCGCCAACGATTACGCGGCCATCACGGTCGAGGTCTTGGGCGAGATGAGCCTGTTGGTCGGGGTGCTGTGCGCCATCGCCATCGTGCCCGCGCTGTTTTTGCCCACCGACCGCATGAAGGGCGAGTGACCCGATGCGGGTGATTTTGCAGCGCGTCAGCCGCGGTAGCGTCACGGTCGATGGGCAGGTGGTCGGGCAGGTCGGGCTGGGCTACGTCGCGTTGGTCGGGGTGGCGCACGCCGACACCCCCGACGACGCCGCCCTATTGGCCAAAAAGACCGCCGTCCTGCGCGTCTTCGAGGACGAGGCCGGCAAGATGAACAAATCCATCCTCGAGGTCGGCGGCGGGGTGCTGGCCATCTCGCAATTTACCCTGTACGCCGACCTAACGGCAGGTCGCCGCCCGAGCTTCATCGGCGCGGCGCGGCCAGAGCACGCGCTACCGTTGTTCGATCACTACGTGGCCTGCCTGCGCCAAGAAGGGGTCGCGTCGGTGGCCACCGGCGTGTTCGGGGCGATGATGCAGGTCGAAATCCACAACGACGGCCCCGTCACCCTGACTCTCGACAGCGCCGACTTTCGGAAATAAAAACGCGGGTCGCCCTACCGAAACGAGGGCGACCCGCGCCATATTCACCGCTAAACCGCCCTCAATCGCCGTGCGGGGCGGGGTGCGCCAGCAATTCGTCCAGCGCGGCGCGCAATTGCGCGTGGTCGGTGCGGCTGCTCAAGTCGAAGCTGAGCGGCGAGACCGACACCAAGCCCTCGTGCAGCATCACGTAAATATCGCTGTCCGGCTCGGCGCTCTCGGGGTCGAGCGCCTTGGCATAACCAAGCCCGCCGTCCTCGCTCAGGTGCTTCTTGTGC
>JALONY010000313.1 GCA_025454715.1 Anaerolineae bacterium | reverse complement strand
CGGCGTTGGGCAGTTGCCCGCGTGACCCCGACCCCGTGAGCGGGCGCTCGAACATGAACCACATGATGGCCTCGTTCTGCCGCGCCTCGGCCACCTTGATGGAGCACGTGGGCGTGCGCGCCGAGCCCAACTTCTATGACTGGAACGACGCGGGCGGTGGCTGGCTGGCCTTCGCCGACGGCTTGACGCTGCAAGGCGACAGCAAGCGCGTCGATTACTACCGTCAGGGCGCGCCCCTGTACGAGCCCGGGCAACGCGCCATCACGCAATATCCGGTCAACAACAACTGCCCGATGTTCGACGCCACGATGGACGGCTACCAGAGCCGCTATTCGATGTGGAACTGGGACGTGCAAACACCCAATTACTTCGCCAACGCTGGCCCCGGGCTGTTGCGTATCATGACCCCGCGCCCGGGCGCGGCGGGCTGGCCGGCCAACCTGCGCGTGGACAGCAGCTATGACCTACGCGCCTCGTGCCGCTCGTCGAACGTGGGCGCTGGCCTGCGCGAGGCCAACAACGCCTTGCTCGACCCGACCACCACCCGCCGTACCGGCGCGGTGTGGGTCATCATCATGATGAGCGACGGCTCGGCGGGTGCCAGCGACCCAGTGCGCGCCAACGGGCGCAAGCTGTTCGAGGCCAACCCGTTCCGCGACTATGGCACCAACAGCGCGTCGTGGCAGACCCACCCGACCACCGGCGTGAACAACCTGATCCGCTACGGCATCAGCGGCGAATACGGCGCGTTCGGGCTGTGCCCGATCGGTGTGCCGGGCGCGATTGGCGAGCTGGCTGGTGAGCTGATGGACGTGGCCGAAAACCCGCCCGCCTTCCCGTATTGCTCGGACGAAGCGCCGCACACGCGCCACTTCTGCGTGCCGCCGTTCAATGACCCCAAGGCCGTCGGCATCCAATGCGTCGGTCAGGGTATCTCGCAGCGCCTCGCGGGGTTTGCCCCGGGTGCCAAGGACAACGACTATGCGTGCTACGCCAGCGCCGTGCCCTCCGACGCCAACGGTGACGACGAGATTGTCTACAACCTGCGCCGCGGCAACATCTATGACGTGGACATCGGGGCGGTCAACAACGGCCTGATGGTTGGCGGTGCCAACTGCGACCTGCTGTACGACGTGGACGACTATGCGCGTGACTGGGCGGATTACGTGGGCTTGTCCCGCGAGACCGGCTCGGCGGAGCAGTTGCCGACCATCTTCACGATCGGTTTCGGTATCGACTTCCCGATTGGGCGCGTGGGCACCGAGGCGGGTCCCGCCTTCTTGAACGTGGACGACTTCCTCGGTGAGGAGCTGTTGCGCTACATCGCCGACGTGGGCGATAACTTCCAAATCGACACCGACTATCAGCAAGACTTGCGCCAAGACCAGCAGCTCAACGGCAACATGACCGGTGATGAGGTGTTCGCTGAGCGCGGCCCGTGCGAAGACCAAGAAACCACCCACAGTGGCGGCTTCTATGGCAGCTCGGCACCGACCCTGATGGGCAATGGGTATAGCAC
Source organism: Anaerolineae bacterium (assembly GCA_025454715.1). Classification (GTDB taxonomy): domain Bacteria; phylum Chloroflexota; class Anaerolineae; order Aggregatilineales; family Phototrophicaceae; genus Flexicrinis. The sequence goes on along the minus strand of JALONY010000313.1, from coordinate 2,338 downwards.
CCGCGATGGCGGCGACGGCACGATGGTGCGCCCGCTGCCCCCGACGCAAGACTGCGGCAACTACTACAACGCGCCCGACCAAGCGCGTCTAGGGTTGGTGTTCGACGACATCGCCTCGCGCATGTTCACGCGGCTTGCGCCCTAACCCGAGGAGGTTTTCCCATGCAGCTCAACCCCCTGAAATCTCTCTCTCAAAGGCGACATGGACAAGCGCTGGTCGAGTTCTCGCTGATTTTGCCGCTGTTGGTGGTGCTGATTTTCGGCATTATCGAACTGGCGCGTGTGATGCAATCGATCATCACCTTGCAAAACTCGGCGCGTGCTGCGGCGCGCTATGCGGCCATCGGCGCCATCAAGTGGGACATCTTCTCGGTGCCCGCCGACCCGACCAAACCGCGTGACCAACTGGTCTTGGACTCCATCGTCCCATGCGTCATCCCCGATGACCGTGGGGTGCGCCAAACCGTGAACGGCGTGCAGCAATACGTCGGCGGCAGTGAAGCGTTGTTCGCGACGTGGTACGACGGCATCAACTGCGACCCGCGCCTCGAAGACCACCAGCAGTTCCGGCGCGACATCTTGCGCATCTTCTCGGCGATGCACGAGGCGCGTGCGGTGTCTAACGGGTTGTTCTTGGCACCCGCCTACAACGGCTACAACTGGGACGCCATCACACCCTCGACGGCACAACAAATCTTGTACGACGTGTGGGACGCACCTTACCCGGGCGACCATGAAGAGCCGGGCTACCTGTACATGGACTTGTGTTCCAACCGCCCGTTCATCGGCGCGGTCTCGCAACCTGCGGGCAACAGCGGCATCCCCAACCGCTTCTTCGCGGTGCGCAACGGGGTCGAGCAGACGCAGGTCAACAACACGTTCAAGTCGGCTTATGCTCAGTCGTTGCCGTTGTGCTTGCACATCGAAGACCCGATCGACAACCCTCAGACGCTGGAGAACCACGGCCATCGCTGGTGGGACGCCGGTGGCCCGGGTGACCGCATCTTCGTCTTCCTGCGCTACAACCACCTGTGGATTACCCCGTTCATCTCGCAAGACAGCTATGTGGCGCTGGAAGCGCGGCGCGCCTCGGTCAACGAGTCGTTCCGTGCGCCCAAGGCGGTCGGCTCGTATCAGCGGAGCATCCCGCCCGGGCGCCCCGATGACCCGACCCCCGACATGGCCATCCCGACCGATACGCCGACGGTGACGAATACCCTGTCCCCGACCCCGAGCCCGACCGTGGCGACCGAGACGCCCATCCCGTTCACGTGTGATCGGCTGGAAGTGCAGTGGAACAGCAACCCGTTCAGCGGTAACACGCTGTTCACCAGCATCCAAAACAACAACATCGAGAACGTGACCCTCAGCCGTGTGGTGATTGACTGGCCGCCTTCTCGCTGGGTAACGACGTGCACTGGTCGGGTGGTCAGCCGTCTACCTTGCCGCAAGAGCGTGTCGATACCAGTGTTAACGGTACGTTCGAGCCGTCGAGCTTCCGCATCATCAGCGGCGGCAACTCGGCGGTGTGGCAAGCGGTGTTCTTGAACGGGCCGGCCAGCCTCTCGAGCGAGTTCGGCATCGACGACTTCGGCTTCGAGTTCCGCTTCTTGGGGCCTGCCGGTCCACGCGGTTGTTGCCGCGCCCGGTGCCGCCGACACTCGATCCGGCCATCACCCCGAGCAACACCCCGACCCCGACCCGCACGCCCGACTGCGCCACCGCACAACAAATCACGTTGCGCTTCGGCGGGTTCGACCCGTTCGATGGTTCGGTCATCATGATCATCAACAATGCCAGCGCCCGCGCTACCTACCTGACCGGTTTCGACCTCGTTTGGCCAGACCCGACGCACCCGCAAATCGGGCGACCGGCAGGCTCGTATCACCTGCGGCGCGTGGCGGTGGGTGGCGATAGCTCGATTGACCCCGCCGGTGTGGAAGTTTGGCGCTCGTCGGCTGTCGGCCAAGACGCCAGCGGCAACACCTCGACCACCACGCCCTTTGCCTTCGGCACGCGCTCGACCTCGGCGGAAGGGACATGGCGCTCACCGGCCATCTTGCGCCCGGGCGACACGTTCATGTACCTCGACTTCGACGGCTTCGCAGGGAACATGCAAACCGTGTTCGGCGTGCAACGCTTCCACTTCAGCGGTTCGCTCATCTACATCAGTTGCGAATTGCCGGGCGGCAGCGGTGGCGGCCCGGGGAGCCGCCCGCCCACCGGTGTGATTGGCTTCGAGGAGCCGTCGCCCACCCGCACCAACACGCCGCGCAACACCGATACGCCGCGCCCGACCAACACCGCGACCGCGACGCGCCCGACCAACACACGCGCA
>JALONY010000312.1 GCA_025454715.1 Anaerolineae bacterium | reverse complement strand
ACCAAACCGGACAACGCAGGGGCGGACAACGCGGGCGTTGTCCCTACGGCACAAAAACCGCCCAACATCACATCGTAGGGGCGCAGCGTGCTGCGCCCGCTGCGGCACCCCTGCCCTCGCTCACCCTGTTTTCGGCAAACTGCACAAATCAACCCCCTTTTCGTACCGTACCATGTTAAACATCATTTAATTAAGGTGCACAAACACTTAACACGTTTAACCCCAAACACTTAACGGCACTTGTCTATAGTGCCGTGTGTTGGTGCGCCCGCTGCGGGCGTGATGTTTACCTATTTAGGAGAAACCCACCTATGCTGTTCCGCAAGAACGTTTTCACGGCTGCGCTGGCGCTGATGCTGGCCGTCGTCGCGCTGGTTCCCGCTGGCGCTCAAGATGCCAAAATTCAAATCCCGGTCTGGATCGCTTTCACCGATGCCCGCCTCGACTGGGCGCGTGAGAAGGCTGCCGCGTTCAACGAGCAGTTCCCGCAGTATGAAGTCGTGGTCGAGGGCTATGCCGACTACGAGTCGCTGTTCAGCGCCGCCGCGCTGGCCTACGAGCAAGGCACCCAACCGGCCATCGTGCAATACTTCGAGGCCGCGACCCAAGACGCCCGTGACGCCGCGCTGAACGGCGTGCCGCAATTCAAGAGCGTCGCCTCGGCCTTCGGTGAGCGCACCGAAATCAACGGCTTGCCGGTCGATTTCGACGTGTTCGTCGAGCCCGTCCGCAACTACTACACCCTCGATGGTGAGTTCACCTCGTTCCCGTGGAACACCTCGTCGGCCATCATGTTCAGCAACCAAAGCATCCTCGATGCGGCGGGCATCACCGAAATCCCGACCACTTGGCAGGGTATCGAGGAAGCCTGCGCCGCCATCATGGCGCTGGAGAACGCCCCGGCCAACTGCATCACTTGGCCGAACCACGGTTGGTTCTTCGAGCAATCGGTCGCCCAACAAGGTGCCGACCTCGTGAACAACGGCAACGGTCGTGACGCCCGCGCCACCGAGACCTTCATCAACAGCGAGGCCGCCGTGGCCTACGTGTCGTGGTGGAAGGAAATGCAGGACGCCGGTTACTACATCTACACCGGCGCGCAACGGGACTGGGGCGGCACCTACAACGCCTTCGTCGCCCAACAAGTCGCCTTCTTGGTCTACTCGTCGTCGGACACCACCGTCCTGACCAACGACGGCGCCGAGGCCGGCTTCGATGTGGTCGCCAGCTTCATGCCGCACAACGGTGAAGTCGAGTACGTCGGTAACCTGATTGGCGGCGCCAGCCTGTGGCTGTCGAACGGCCTGACCACCGAAGTCGAAGACGGCGCGCTGACCTTCTTGCTGTGGTTCAACAACGCCGAGAACGCCGCCGACTGGCACAAGTTCACCGGCTAAGCTTGGTCGCCAGCGCCCAATTGGCCGCCGCCACCCCGACCAGCGCCACCGCTGGCGCGATCGTCGGCGCCTTCCCGGCCATCCGTAACCACGTGACCACCGCCATCGAGGACGTGCTGGTCAACGGCACCGATGTGCAGACCGCGCTCGACAACGCCAAGGCGTTGGCCGACGAGACGCTGGCCGAGTACAACCTGCTGAACGCGCCGGAGAACTAAGCCGCGCTCGTAAGGCCGCCCTTCTGCCGCCCGTGTGCGTTTTGCGCTGCGGGCGGCAGTGTTTATAACCGTGGGGCAACCCGCCCAAAAATCGCCCTAAATTATCCCTATTTTTGCCTTTTTGCCCTTTCGCGCAGTACATTTCGTTACCCTGCTTCATCTTGCGCGCCGCTTTGCCCGTGTCCTCGTTCAGAAAGGCTGCCCATGATCCCGTTCGAACTCGTCCCGTGGTTATCCGCCGCGATACCGGCAGTGCTGGGGGCGCTGGTGCTGGGGGTGCTGTCTGCGCCCCGCGTGCGCCTGATTGCCGCCGCGATTGGCGCGCTGGCCGGCGGGCTGGGCGGCCTGCTGCTGACGGCACCGCTCGGGTTTTGCATGTTCGAGCCAGAGCGCTCCGACATCGACCCGTGGCTGGGCGTGGCGCTGATTGCGCTGGGCGCTGGCCTGCTGATTTGGGTCGGGAGCCTGCTGATGCGCGTCATCGGCGGCCAAACCGATTGGCGCACCGCCGTGATGGGTGCCGAGACGCCCGGGCTGTTCCGCCGCGCCCGCTTCACCCCGTGGGTGTTGCTGACCCCCACGCTGGTCGTGCTGGCGCTGTTTTTGTATTACCCCGCCTTCGACAACCTGCGCCTCTCGACCCTGTTGGCGCGGCTGGGCACCGACCGCACCGCGTTCGTCTGCCTCGACAACTTCGCCAAATTGTTCGACCCGCGCCAAAATTATGGCCAAACCGTCTACGCCACCTTCTTCATCGCCTTCTTCACGGTGGTGATTGGGCTGGCGCTCGGGCTGTTCATCGCCTACATGGCCTATCAGCCGGTCAAGGGCGGCAGCATCTACCGCACCTTGCTGGTCTGGCCGTATGCCATCTCGCCGGTGGCCGCGGGCATCATCTTCAACATCATGTTCAACGAGTCGGCGGGCATCATGAACCACCTCATCCGCTTGGGGGGTGGCACGCCGGTGCAGTGGCTACAAGACGCCAGCATCGCCCCGTGGACGATCATCATCGCCAGCGTGTGGAAGTCGCTGGGCTTCAACATCTTGTTTTACATCGCTGGCCTCCAAAACGTGCCGGACGACCTGCAAGAGGCCGCCAACATCGACGGTGCCAACGCATGGCAACGCTTTTACTACATCGTGTTGCCGTTGCTCGGGCCCATCACGTTCTTCTTAATCGTGACCAACATCACCTACGCCTTCTTCGACACCTACGGCACGATCGACTTCCTGACCCGTGGCGGCCCCGCCGGTGCCACCTCGACCATGATTTACCGCCTCGTCGATAACGGCCTGAACCAGCGTGACCTCGGCTTGGCCGCCACCCAATCGCTGGTGCTGTTCGCCATCGTCATCCTGATTACCGTCGTGCAGTTCCGCACCAACGGACGCCGCGTCAGCTACGGAGCCTAACCCTGATGAGTGACCAATCGCAGCCTCGCGTCATCCCGCTCCGCCCGGGCAACGTCTCGGACGGCGAATTCGAGTTCGCCAAGCCCAAGCCGGTGCGCCGCCGCGCCAAACGCCCGGCATGGTTGCCCAAGCGCTGGTATGCCCACCTCGTCTTGATTATCGCGTGTGTGTTGGTCGGTGCGCCGTTGCTGTACGCCATGTTGGTCAGCACGCAGACCAACGCGCAGGTCGCCACCTTCACGCTGGCGCCGGGCACGTCGTTCAACGAGCACCTCAACCAAGTCATGGTCAACCGCTATCTGGGCGAGTTCATGTGGAACTCGGTCTTGTTGTCGGTGGCCATCACGGTCGGCAAGACGATTTTATCGCTCACGTCCGGCCTCGCGTTCGTGTATTTTCGCTTCCCGGGCAAGTGGATCATCTTCGGGTTCGTGCTGGCGACGCTGATGATGCCGACCGAAATCTTGATCATCGGCTTGTTCCGCTTCGTCAGCGGCACGTTGGACTGGGGCGGCACGTTTCAGGGCTTGGTCGCGCCGTTCTTGGCCAGCGCCACCGGCACGTTCTTGTTTCGCCAGCACTTCGCCAACCTGCCCGCCGAGCTGAGCGAGGCCGCGCAAATGGACGGCGCCAACCCGCTGCAATTCTTGTTCCGTGTGCTGATTCCCATGAGCTGGAACACCATCGGCGCGCTGGCGGTGATTCAGTTCATCTACTCGTGGAACATGTATTTGTGGCCACAGCTCATCATGCAGGGCGGCGATTTTCAGGTGGTGCAGGTCGGGTTGCGGTCGTTGCTGGCGGTCGATACCACCATCGCCTATGGGCCCTTGATGCTGGGGGCGGTCATCGCCAGCATCCCGCCGGTGATTGTGTTCATCCTGCTGCAAAAGCAGTTCATGAGCGGCTTCCAAATCACGACCGATAAGTAACCGAACGTGCGGGGCGGGAGCTACGGCTATCCCGCCCTCTCGCCGCTTTGGTGATGGTCAAATGGTCAGACGATCGGGGCATGACATCTGGACGAGTCTTTTAATGTCCGACCGTGGGTGTCATGATAAGATTGAGTCGATTGGTTTGTCGTCTATCGGAGGCCACCACGATGGAAAACCCCGCCCTAAGTGAAGCGCTCACGCTGGCGTTGCGACTTTCGCCCAAAGAGCGTTTATACCTCATTTCTCGTGTGGCTTCCTCGGTCGAGCAGGTGCTAGAAGAAACGACGCACACAGAACCGTGGGGGCAACGCGCCGAAAGGCTTATCGAGCAACTCGATACCAGTGCGTGGCAGGATTTAGACATTCCTGATGTCACGACATGGCTGCACCAGCTTCGGGATGAGGAGCGCAAACAACGCGGGCGCGATTGGGACGAGGTTTCGTAAATGGCCGATGGCGTGGTCGATACGACCGT
>JALONY010000311.1 GCA_025454715.1 Anaerolineae bacterium | reverse complement strand
ACTCGACCGTAAACGTGTTGTCCGTGCCGTAATACTCGCGCCAATGCGCGTTGTAGTGGGCAAACATGCGCTCCAGCCGGTCTTGTGCCAATTCTTGCGCGCCCAACGCGGCCATTAAAGCGCGCAAGCGATCGGTCAAGGCCGGTGCCTCGCCCTCGTCGTCGGCCATCACCTCGAACTCGGCCAAATAGCCATAGCCCGCGTTTTTGTCGAGGCTGACCGACACATCACCCAAGCGATACGTCTGGCGCTGGCGTGACCACTTGGCCTGCACCGCATATCCGGCGCTGACGACCAACGAGTCGAGTTGGTCGAGCGTCAAGCCGTGCGCCTCGGCCTCGTACTCCAAGCGTGTGATGCCGTTGGCGCTGGTCGTGTCGTCCAATGCCGCCTTCACGATTAACAATACCGTCTGGTTGAGCAGGCGCGTCCGCACCGACGACTTGCGCGCCCGCCCGACCAAGCCGCGCAAGGTAGCCAAGTCCGCCTCGCTCACCGCACCGCGCATCACCTCGGCCAAGGCCGGTAGCGCATCGCCGGTGAAATAGTGGTTGAGTTGTGCGCTGGTCTCCGTCAGCGACGCCCCACGCCCCACCAGCTCGGCGCGCAACGCCTCGGCACGTGTCGCCTCGCCCAATAAACTCTTGATTTCGATCTCGATTGGCATGGCCGTCCCCCTGCTTACACGCCCAAACAGCCCCTATCATCCCGCAAAGCCCGCGCTTATCAAACCCCCGACTCGCCCACTGGTGAAACCGTAGGGCTTTCGGGTACAATCAGGCTGGTTAAAATGATGAAACCCCGTTCAGGAGCATACCCCTTATGGCGACCGATGCGCGCAAATGGTTTTACAGCACGCCCGAACCGCGCCCGTATTACATCGAGGAGCGCGTCAACACCACCCTCTGGAAGAACCGCCTACAAGGGTTGTTCATGACCTGCACCCAATGGACGGGGCCGTACAAAATGGAAGGCTCATGGAACGGCATGGTCGTCCGTTTCGAGTGGCAACCCGGCAAATACTTCATCCTCACCACCGGCGAGAAGCGCAAAGAGCTGATTGGCGTGATGCGCCAAATCTTGTTCGGCCTCGTGCCGGTGCTGGAATACGAAAACCCCGAGGGCTTGTACGTCGTCGAGTGGCACACCGACGGCGGCCAAGAGCGCTGGGCGCAAATTCAGGGCAACCCGTCCTATCAAGGCTTGCGCCGCATCGCCAAGCGCGCCAGCAACTAACGCCCATCACACGCCCAAACCACAACGCGAGGTGTCCCCATCGGGCACCTCGCTCGTTTTTTCCATTCGGTTTTACGGCGCTTGTCAGGCCGTGGTCAAGGCCACCGGCACCAATGCCGCGCTCAAGGCATCGCGCAGTGTCTCGACCGACGTAACCGCCGTGTTCAAGTGGTCAATCTCGCCCATCATCAACACGACTTTGGGCGCTTCACTGCCCCGTGCAGGCAAAAACTGCTGAATCGACTCGCGGATGCGCTGTGACAGGCGCGCCTGTATCGCTTGCGACTTCTCCGGCACCGTCACGATGACCAACTCATGGTCTTGCAAATGCCCCGCGAACGTGTCGGTCAGGTCGAGGTCACGCAACGATGACCGCAGCATCACCGACAACGCCCGTACCACGTCGTTTTTGGCGATGAAGCCATAAGCCTCTAGCCCGCTCAGCGTGACCTGAACCACCGTCCACGGGTGCTCGGCCACGATGGCCTGTTGCAGCTCACGCTCACAAATGACCGGCTGCGGCAACTCGGTAATCGGGTTGATCGTGTTGCGCATCTGCCCGCGTGCCAGCGCGTTACGCACCCGCAAACGCAGCTCATCGAGGTCGAACGGCTTGGTGATGTAGTCGAGCACCCCCATCTCCAGCCCCTGCAAACGATACGAGCGGTCGCGCCGCTCCGTCAGCAAGATGACCGGCATCTGCGCGGTCTTGGGGTTTTGGCGCAGGCGGTTGACCACCTCATAGCCATCGAAATCGGGCAGGCGGATGTCGAGCAACGCCAGCTCAATCGGCTCGGTCAACGACAAATCGAGCGCCTCTTGGCCGGTCGCGGCATGATGGACGGTATAGCCCTCGTCCGAGAAGAACGCCACGACCAACTCGGCCAGCTCATAGTGGTCTTCGACGATCAGCAAGTGATGGTTGTTGTCCAAGCGGCCTCTTTTTTGCCAGACGAAAAGACGGTGCAGCGTCGTTTTAGATGAGCGGGGTCAGGTCTTTGACCGCACGGGCGACTTCCAACAGGATCAGGCCGAGGCGGGCTTCCTTGCGCGCCAAGACCGTCAGCACCGCTTCTTCGCCGACCGCGTTCAACAACACATAGCCGTTCACACCGCGCACTTGCACTTGCTCCAGCTCGCCACGCCCCAGCTCCGACGAGATGCGCTCGCCCAGCGAGAGCATGGCCGCCGACATGGCGCTTACACGGTCTTCTTCGACGCCAGCTTGCAGCGACGAGGCGATGCTCAAGCCGTCTACACTGACGATGACGGCGCCTTCGATGTCGCCCGTCGAGGCGAGCAGTTCGCGCAGGCGTTCCAGCAATTGGTCTGTACGTGTCTTACTCAAGGCGTCGAACTCCTTGTTGACAAGAGCGCAGTAGAAAAAGTCGTACCCAAAACGGTGGCAAAGCGCACAGTACCGCTGTGCGTGGTAACACTGTAGCCTAGTGTACCCAAAATTAGGTGTTTATGTCCACAATTGTTCTTTGCGAGTTTGCGGGCGTCGGTTTGCCCTGCGAACCCCTCGCACCATCCGCTACAATGGCCGCTCGAAAGGAAACGCCCCCTCATGACTCGGCTGCTGCCCCCTTTGCGCCCCCTCGTGGTGCTTTCAGTGCTGTGCCTCGCCCTCATCACCCCCCTTTTGGGCGGCATGATGTTCGAGACCGCCGACGGCACCCTGCACCTCTATCGCACGATTACCCTCCGCCACGCCCTCAGCGAGGGTGACCTGTGGGTGCGCTACGTGCCCGGCATGGTCTACGGCTATGGCTCCCCGCTCTTCGCCTACTATTCGCCCCTCTCGCTCTATCCGGC
>JALONY010000310.1 GCA_025454715.1 Anaerolineae bacterium | reverse complement strand
TTGCCAGATGATGGCACTCACACCATCACACACCCTCGGTTAGCAGCCTCGTAGAGGCTTGTTCTTCTGTAGCCCGATGCTTTAGCGTCGGGCGGTGCGTTGGCGAGAGGTTCGGGCGGCAAGTTTGTTGCACCCACGCCGTTAGGTGCGCGTTAGCCTGCTTTGGGCGGGGCATGGCCGCTGGGCGCTAAAGCACCCAGCTAAAGAAGAACAAGCCCACAAGGGGCTGGGAGATTGGCGTAAAGCCGCTTTTGCCAGATGATGGCACTCACACCATCACACACCCTCGGTTAGCAGCCTCGTAGAGGCTTGTTCTTCTGTAGCCCGATGCTTTAGCGTCGGGCGGTGCGGTGGCGAGAGGTTCGGGCGGCAAGCTTGTTGCACCCATGCCGTTAGGTGCGCGTTAGCCTGCTTTGGGCGGGGCGGTGGCGTGTTATACTACCCTCATGCGATGTGATTGATGGATAGGATCCCGCCCATGACCGCTGTTGCACCTGCCGCGCTTTCACCCCACGACCGCCTCGAGTCCGCCAGCGCCCGCTTGCTGGTCGGGGTGGCGGCGCATGGGGTTTTGGCCGTCCTGCTGTTGGGGGTCGGGCTGGTGGCTGGGCTGGGCAACCCCGCGGTGCTGGGGGTCACGTCTGGCCTGATGCCGCGCTTGGCGGGCACACCCGAACAAGTCTGGCTGGCGGGTTTATTGAGCGTGAGCGGCGCGGCGCTGGGCGTGCTGGGCATCCAGATTGGGGTGCGGGCACGCGAGCGTTGGGTGGTGCCGTGGGCGGGGGTGTTGGCTGTGCTGGCCTTGGGCGCGCTGGGCGCGTGGGGGCATTTGCCCGCCCTGCTCACCCTCGCGGTGCTGGGCTGGGGGGTCGCCCCCTTGCTCAAGTCGCCCACCCCGCTCCGCACCAACCCGATGACGCTGAAAGAACTGCGCGAGCGGATGCGCGGCGGGCGCGCCTTTGCGGTCATCACGGTCTATGTGCTGTTACTGTGCATTTTCGCGGTCGTGCTGTTCGCCGCCAACGCGCCCATCACCCGCGGGCTGGCCACCAGCGTGACCGGTGACCTCGGGCGGGCGATGTTCGCCGGAATCGTCGGGCTGGAATTGGCGTTGATGCTGTTCATCGCCCCTGCGTTCACCGCGGGCTCGGTCACGGGGGAACGCGAGCGCCAAACCTACGATTTGCTGCGGATGACCTTGCTGCCGCCCGCCAGCTTCTTGATTGGCAAGCTCCAAGCGGCCTTCGGCTTCATCGTCTTGCTGATGTTGGCGGCCATCCCACTCCAGAGCATCGCGTTTCTGTTCGGCGGGGTCAGCGAGGTCGAGCTGGTGCTGTCGCTGGTGATGTTGCTGGTGACCGGCCTGACCTTCAGCGCGGTCGGCTTATTTTTCTCGGCGCATACGGCGCGCACCAACGCGGCCAGCACCCGCGCTTATTTGGTGGCGGTGCTGGTGATGGTCGGGATGCCGGTGCTGTTGGGGGTGTTGGGCGCGCCGTTCTACAACGCGCTGAGCGGGCAAGGCACCGGCATGACCGGCTCACCGGTCTGGGAGGCGTTTTTGATTTACCTCGGGGCGTTGCTCAACAGCCTCAGCCCGTTCACGGCTGACCTTTTGTCTGGTGTACCTGTCGGTATCGGCGGTCTTGATTGCGCTGGCCGTGCGGCGCGGCCAAGCCACCTGAGCATGAGGAACCGAGGATGATGTGGACACCGATAACCGACTTGCCCGCTGGGTTGTGGGACGAGAGAAACGCCGAACTGCACAGCTTGGCACGGGTGTGGAAGGAACAACGTCAACGCCTAGAACGAAGTGGGATATTCGAGCGCTTCCTCGACAAATTCTTGCGCCGTGTGGCCATCGAGACCGGCCAAATCGAGCGCTTATATACGCTTGACCGTGGCGTGACCTATGCCCTAATCGAAAACGGGCTGGACGAGGCACTCATCCCGCATGGGGCGACTGGCGGCCAACCCGCCACCACCGTGATAGGCCTGATTCGCGACCAAAGAAGTGCCATCGACCGCGTTTTCGATTTGGTGGGCGGCACTCGTGAGCTGAGCACCAGTTTCATCAAGCAACTCCACCAATTGCTGACCCAACACCAACCGACCACCACCGCCGTCGATTCGTTGGGGCAGGTGGGCGAGGTTGAGCTGATACGGGGCGACTGGAAACGCTTGCCCAATAACCCGCGCCGCGCCGACGGGGTGCTGCACGAATATTGCCCGCCCGAGCAGGTGGCCGCGCAGATGGAGCAACTGCTGGCGTGGCACACCGCGCACATGGCGGCGGGGGTCTCGCCCGAGGTCGAGGCGGCGTGGCTCCACCACCGCTTCACCCAAATCCACCCGTTTCAGGACGGAAACGGGCGGGTGGCGCGCTTGTTGGCGTCGCTGGTCTTGCTGAAGGCGGGTTGGTTTCCGCTGGTGGTGCTCGACGAAGACATGCACAACGCGGGGCGCGTTCGGTATATCGAGGCGCTGGAGCAGGCTGACGCCGGTGACTTGATCGACCTGATTGCGCTGATCGCCAAAGCGCAACATCGCCCGTTCCGGCAAGCCCTAAGCTTGTCTGAAGATGTGTTGTCGCGCCACCAGTCGCTGGACGCCCTGATTGCGGGCGCGCTTGACCGCTTGGCGGCCTCGGGCAGTTTGCCGGTGCAGGAGCGCCGCCGCCGTGGCCAAGAGACGGCGGGCGTCTTGGTCGGCAAGGCGTGTGAGCAATTCGAGCGCGCCGCCCAGCAGATTCGGCAACGCTTCTTGGGGGCGGGCTATGATGAGCGCCAGCTGACCGTGCGCGCCGAGTGTGCCACCGATGGGGAGCGGGCGGGCTACTATAAACAGCAAATCGTGCAGGTCGCCCGCCAGCTCGGTTACTATGCCAACCTGTCCAGCAGCCGCGCATGGGCGATGTTGCTGTTGCGCGTCAACGGGGTGAGCACTCACCTCATCGTATCGTTTCATGAGCTTGGGCGCGATCCGACCGAGGTGTTTGCGGCCAGCGCGTTTGCCTTCCGCCGCATGGTCAACGACGAGACGGGTGAGTCGTCTTGGGACGATTTGCAACGGCTCTGCGAAGACCCGTTCACCTTCACGTTTCAAGAGTCCCAGCCCGACCTCACGATCCGCCTCGGTCACTGGTTGGATGAGGCGCTCCGCATCGGCCTGATGTATTGGCAGAAAGGGTTTTAACCCACATGTCCACCCTTGCCCCCGCCCAAACCCTGACCGCCACCGTCCACCGCTGGGAGGCGCGCCTGGGAGGCGCGCCGCCGCTGGTTGCGCGTGCTGACGTGGCTCCCACGCGCCCTGATGCCCGCCCTCGCCCTCGGCTTGGCCGCCTTTGCCCTGTCTCGCGTGCGCCCCGCCCTGCCCGACACGACCAACGCCCTGCTGACGCTAGGGGCGTGCCTCGTGGCCGTGCTGGGCGTGCTGGGCGCGGTCTGGTTGCGGCGCCCCTCCCCGATGGAGTCCGCCCGCCGTTTCGATCGCTTGTTTGGGCTGCAAGAGCGCCTCTCGACCGCGTTGGAGCTGGCCGGTGGGGTCATCCGCGCTGACCCCGACCTCGCCCGCCGCCAGCTAGACGACGCGCAGCGCGTGGCGGGTGCCCAACGCCCCGACCTGTTGCTGCCGGTACGGGTCGAGGTGCGCGAGTGGGGGGTGGTCTTGGCGCTGGCGGCGCTGATTGCGCTGGTCGCGCTGTTCCCGCCGGTGGCCGCCCCAGCAGACCCCCAAGCCACCGACCAAGCCGCCATCGATGGGGCGGTCGAGGCGGTCGAGCAGATTTTGCGCGATACCGCCGCTGACCCCGACCTGACCGACGCGCAACGTGACCCGCTCTTGGAGGCGTTGCAAGCCCAGCTCGAGACCTTGCAAAACCCCGAGGTGTCGCTAGAAGAGGCCATCGCCAGCCTAAGCGAGGTCGAGGCGCAGATGGCCGAGGCCGCCGATTCGGTCGGGCAACAATTGGCCGCCCAAGCCGCCGCGCAACAAGCCGCCGCCGACGCGCTCAACCAAGCCCAGACCACCCCGCCCAGCACGACCGAGGGCGCGAACGGGGCGCAAGCCTTGTCCGACGCGCTCCAGCAAATGCAATCGGGCTTGTCGGATGCCACCGAGGCCGAGCGCCAGCAGGCCGCCGACGCTTTGGAGCAGGCCGCCGACGCCCTACAATCGACCGACCCGCAGGCCGCTGACGCCTTGCGCGAGGCCGCCGAGGCGTTGCGAGAGAATCAGCCGCAGGCCGCCCAAGACGCGCTCCAAGACGCGCAAAACGCGCAATCGCAAGCCCAAGCGCAGGCGCAAACCCAGCAAAACCAAGTCACACGGCTGCAAAACAACGCCGAGGCCGCCGAGCAAGCCCAACGCGAGGCCGCCGAGCGCGACTCGTCTGCGGCACCCTCGGAGCAAGGGCAGGGCGAGCAAGAGCAACCCGGGCAAGGCGAGGGCGGCGAGCAAGGCGCACAATCACAAAACGGCCAGACCTCGGACGGCGAGGGCGGCGAATCCGGCGAAGAGACCACCGACGGCAGCACCCCTGCCGAGGGCGCGGGCAACAGCCCACAGCTCAGCGGTCAGCAGAGCACCAACGCCCAGAGCGGGCAACAAGGCTTGGGTGGGGATGGCGCGGGCGACGGCGCGGGGAACCTGAACGATGACGCCACCGAGCGGCTCCAGACCCGCAACCCCAACCTAGAGCAATCGGACAACGACCCCGACGGGGCGGGCGAGCGCGATTACGAGGCGATTTTCGCCCCGCGCTTCAGCGTGCAGTCCAGCGGCACCACCGAGCTGGAATTGCGCGCCGACCCGGGCGAAGCCCCACTCGAGGAGACCGAGGCCGACGACAACCCGCTGGGCGAGGCGGTCGTGCCGTATGTCGAGGTGCTGGGCGACTATACCAATGCGGCCAATGAGGCGCTGGAAACGGGGTATATTCCGCTGGGGTTGCGCGATGTGGTGCGCGGGTATTTCTCGTCACTCGACCCCGCCGCCCCCTAAAAAATCACCGATAGCGAGGACACCGCCCCATGATCGAGCACATCTTGTTCAACGGCACCATCGTCACCCACGACCCCGACTTACCCCGCGTCTCGGCCATCGCGCTGAGCGGCGGGCGGGTGGTGGCCTATGGCAATGACAGCGATATGCTGGCCTTGGCCACCTATGGCACCAAGCGCGAGAACCTCGGCGGGCGCTTGGTCATCCCCGGGCTGACCGATGCACACCTGCACTGGATGTGGACGGCGCGCATCCTGCGCGAGGTCGATGTGTTCGAAATCCCCGAAAAGCAGATTGCGGTACAGCGCGTGGCCGAGCGCGCCCGCCACACCCCCGCGGGTGGTTGGGTGGTCGGGTATGGGTGGTATCAAGACCTGTGGTCAGACCCACGCTTTCCCTCGCGCCATGACCTCGACCCCGTCTCGCCCGACCACCCCGTCTATTTGCGCGGCAAAAGCGCGCACGCCTTCTGGGTCAACAGCAAGGCGCTGGCAGTGTGCGGCATCACCCGCGACACGCCCGACCCCGTGGGCGGCAAAATCGGGCGGGATGCCGACGGCGAGCCGGACGGGATGCTTTATGAGACCGCCGCGACGTTGGTCACGCGCCACATGCCCAGCGATTCGCTGGAGGACATCGCGCAGATGATGCGCGAGGCGCAAGGCTTGGCGTTGGCCGCGGGCTTGACCGGTTTTCACGATTTCGACGGCCCCGACTGCCTGCGCGCCCTGCAAGTGCTCAAGGCACGCGGGCAATTGCACCTGCGCGCCCTCAAGCAAATCAACGACCCGTTTTTGGACGCGGCGCTAGAGAGCGGCTTGCGTTTCGGCTTCGGTGATGATTGGTTGCGAATCGGGGCGCTGAAGATGTTCGCCGACGGGGCGTTGGGGCCGCGCACCGCGCACATGCTCCAACCCTACGAGGGCGAACCAGAAAATACCGGCATCATCGTCAAATCGGGCGTGCAGATGTACGAATTGGCCAGCAAGGCCAGCTTACACGGCCTGCCGACCACCATCCACGCCATCGGCGACGCGGCGGTACGCACGGTCTTGGACGTGTTCGAGCGCGTGCGGATGGAAGAGGCCGCCCGTGGGGAATCCCACGACCAGCGCCGACACCGCATCGAGCATGTGCAAATCATCCACCCCGATGATGTCGGGCGGTTGGCGCAGTTGGGCATCATCGCCTCGATGCAGCCGATTCACGCTACCTCGGACTACCCCGCCAACGAGACCTATTGGGGCGCACGGTGCGACCTCGCGTATAACCCGCGCATCCAGCTCGACCTCGGGGCGCGGGTGGCGTTCGG
>JALONY010000309.1 GCA_025454715.1 Anaerolineae bacterium | reverse complement strand
CCCTCACTCCACCAGCAACCCAATCTCCACCGCGAAGTCGGTCACGAGGTCGAAGCGCCCGGGCTGGCGCACCGTCAGGCGCACGCGCCAATCGCCCGGCACGCTCAGGTTAGCCCCCTCAGCGCGGTACGCCCCAAACCCGACATGCTCTAGCTGAAGCGTGCTCTCGCCCACGAGGTTGGGCAGGTGCGTAAAACGCAAGCTCACCCGCGTCGCATCGACCATCGGCGTGCCGTCGGGGTTAAACAGCGTGATGGTGAACGTGTTCTGCCCAACCTCCGCCGGGACGATGTCGAGGTGGAGCATCTGATCCTCGACCGTCTGCATCTCGAAAAAGCTGCTGGCCGACAGCGCGGGCTGCACCGCCCCCTGCTGCAAGCGATACGCCTCTGCGGCGGGCATGTCGCTGGTCATCCATGCCGACCCGCCCAACACCCCAACCCCCAACACCAGCTCGAACGCGACCAACCCGCGCAAGATGCCGACCCACTCGGCCTTGCCCTGCCGCAAGCGCCCCCCCGTCCACACCAAATTCACCCCCGCCAACAGCAACATCGCCCCCAGCAACACGTTCTTGACCGTCAGCGCCAGCCCATACGAGGTCTGGGTGAGCGGCTCGGGCGCGCCGACGTGCAGCCACGCGCTGTACAGGCCGGTGATGGCCAACACCCCGACCGCCATGCGCGCCACGCCCGAAAATCGGTCGGTCAGGCCAGAAGCCTCTTGCGGGGGGGTGCCCCGCCGCAGGCTGACGCTAAAGGCCGCCAGCCCCCCGACCCATGCCCCCATCGCGAGGACGTGCAGCATATCCAGCCAGACGGCCTCTGGCCGCTCGGCCACGACCGCGGCGGCGTGGCTGGTCAGGGCTTGGGCATAGGCCAGCACGACGACCGGCACCACCAATAACCACCGCCCACCCCCTCCGGCGCGCAAGACCAGCGCCAACGCGCCCCACGCCAGCACGCGCAACACCCACGCCCGCCCAAAGGCCGACTCGGTCAGCAGGGCAGGCACCGCACCCACCGCCTCGGCAGACCACAGCGCACGGTCGGTCACGGTGGCGGCTTGGTTGAGCAAGACCAGCCCGCTGGTCAGCCCGACCATCAGCCACGCGCCCCAAAACAACCGCCGTGAGACGGTCGGCAACACCCACAGCCGAAACCCGACCCAGCCCACCAGCGCGCCCAGCGACACCAGATTGAGCCAGCGCACCGCCACCGCCACCCCATCGACCACCGGCGCGCCCAGCGCGATTGCCCCGCCGCCCGCCACCATCACCTCGCCGATGCCGAACGTAAACGCGCCCTCGGTAGCGTGCCCGTCCGCCGCGCTGACCACCCGCCACGACACGGTGTACAACCCGTCGGGCAGGTCGGGCGGCAGGGCGCTGGTGATGCTGTTGGCCATGTTGGGCGTCGCGCCAATCGTGCCCATCGTCAACGGTGCCCCGCCGGAGTCGAACACCCGCAACCGCGCAAACCCGACCTCGACCGGCTCGGTAAAAGTGAGCGTGATGCCGCTGGGTGGCGTAAACAAGGTCGCGCCCGGCGATGGGCTGCTGTCAATCAGGTTGGCGTGGGCATGGGCGGGGGTCGCCAGCACCGCCAGCACGATTGCCAATAGCCCGATGAGCCGAGCGTGCGTCAGGCCAAAGTGGGTTGCGTGTCTCAAGGCACACCTCGTAACAAGGGATGGGTAGACGAACGGGGTGCCGCCGCGAACGACCGCACCCCGTCGAGGGTTGATTGGATGAAGGGTGTGTTACTCGCTCAGGGCGGCGAGGGCGGCTTCCAGCTCGGCGATTCTATTTTCGAGGGCGGCGATGCGCGACTCGAGGCTGGAAGCGATGGGGAACAGGATGTCCGCGCTGGGCAGCACGCTGCTGAACTCGCCATCTGCCGAGTCAAAGGTCAGGTCAACGGCTTGGTCGCCGATGTTGCCGGTGATGCGGAAGACGTAATCGCCCGGCAGGGTCGGGACGAGGTCGGCGACATAGTGCCCGACTTCACCCCACGCAGGCTCCAGCACGACCGTGATGGTCTCGGGGCCAAACGTCACCTCGGCGGTCAGGTTGACCTCGACGCCGTCCAAGAAGTTCTCGTCCCCGTGGCCGTCTTCGCTATGCCCCTCTTCGCCGTGCCCCTTCTCGATGAAGATTTCTGGCCCATTGAACACCCCGGCATAGGCGGGCTCGACCTGCCACCCGAACACGATGGTATATTCGCCGACTTCGCGGCCACCGTGCGCGCTGGCGGGCACGATCATCAACACCGACATCACCAAAACCAACAGACCGAGACGGAACAAACGCTTCATGGTAGGACACTCCTCTTAGGATGTAAACGACTTAGAACCGCGCCGACCCTCGGCGCGAGACTTCCCACTGTGTTGAAAAGACGTTAGGCGTGGTGGCGCAAGGCCGCCAAAGCCTCGTCGTAGGCCATGACCGTGCCACCGAACCCGCGGGCGAACCGCTCGGCGTCGTCGGCGCTGGCAAAGCTGAGCACGCTGGGCGCACAGCACAGGTGCACCCCCGAGCCGACCACGTAGGCCGCGCTACGGGCGCTCACCGTCCGACCATACAAAAAATCAGTCGTCAGCACGCTGGCCACGCCCTCGGTGCTCATCAGCATCATCAGGCCGCAATGCGCGCAACACGCCGTGTGCGTCTGCCCATCGGTGCGGCGGATGATGAACGGCATCCGGCTGGCGGCCACCCCGCACATCTCGCATTTGCCGTCGGGGCTAGGGCTGGGGCTGGGCGCGCTGGCCTCATCCACCCACACCACCCCGCCGTGCACCTTGCGGATTTTGCCGGTCTTGGCCAGCTCGGCGAGGTCGCGGTGGATGGTCATGCCCGACACCCCAAACTGCTCCGACAGGGCGTCGATGGTGGCGCGCTTGTGCTCACATAACCACTCGAGTAGGTGGGTGCGGCGGCTGTTGGGCATTTAACAGGGGATGGGGGGATTCACGCAACGCACATGTGGATGGGCGCTGGGATGTGGTAGCATATTCTACAGGAGTGTAGAATATGCCGCCCAAAGACAACGCTACCTATCAACGCATCCTCGATGCTGCCGATCGCTTATTTTCTGAGCGGGGCTATACCAGTGTCACTCTGAAAGACATCGGTGAAGCCACCTCGTTGCGTCATGCCTCGCTCTATTACTATGCGCCACGGGGCAAGGAACAATTGTATGTAGAGGTGACCGAGCGGAGTTTTCAGCGGCACAATGCAGGCGTGACAGAAGCCATCATCGGTGCCGGTGATGACCTACGAGCGCAACTCCATGCGGCGGCGCGCTGGTTCGCCAGCCAATCCCCCATCGACTTGGGGCGGATGGTGCGCTCCGACATGCTTGCCCTCCCTGCCCAAGAGGCCGACCGCTTGATGCAGGCGTGCTTGGCCGCCATCCGCACGCCGATTGCCGCCGCCATTCGCAACGCGGCACGCAAAGGCCTCCTCACCGTCCATGATGCCGATTTCGCCGCCATGGGGTTTGTCGGGCTGGTGCAAAGCGTGCACAACATCCCCAAGGTCTTCTTGCCCACCCCCGAGGATTTGGCACAGGCCGCTTGTCGTGCCGCCGATATGCTATTGGATGGGTGGCGGGTGCGTTGAGGTGTTTTTTTAGCTGGTCATTCTACACATTTGTAGAAAAAGAGGTCTGCACACGATGGATATCACATACACGGTGCACTGCCCCGACCGTGCCGTTTGGCGCGCTTGGTTATATGACCATCACCGCACCACTTCGGAGATATGGCTCGTCTCGTATGGGCGCAATAGCGCACAGGCCAGCGTGCCATATCTCCATGCGGTCGAGGAAGCGCTGTGTTTCGGCTGGATTGACGGGATTGCCAAACGAATGGACGCCGAGCGCACCGCGCAACGCTTCACGCCTCGCCGCCCCAAAAGCCATTGGACGGAGCTAAACAAAGAACGCGCACGCCGCTTGATTGCCCAAGGCCGGATGACCGACGCTGGGCGTGCTGTCCTGCCCGACCTCTCGCCCGAGGCGTTCCGCATCGCCGAGGACATCTTGACCGCTTTGCGCGCCGACCCACAGGTCTGGGCGAATTTCACCGGTTTTTCGCCGCTG
>JALONY010000014.1 GCA_025454715.1 Anaerolineae bacterium | reverse complement strand
ACGCATTGTCGAACAAGATGCTGTCGGGCGTGATGGCGTGCGTGAACGTCCGGTTGCGCGTGAAGTAACCCGCCAACGGCAAAAACGGCACGCTCACACCGCTGGTGAACTGCGTCGAGATGAAGGTGGTACAGCCCCCCAACACCCCGACCACGCTGTGCTGTGCCGAGACGAACGTCTGATTAACCCCGCTGGTGTCGATGCAATCGTCCCGGGTGGGGTCTCCGACATAGGTGTTGCCCGCAATCACGCTGTTGACGAGGTTGAGGCCGAAATCGCCGCCATAGCGCAACAAGCCACCCCCAGCGGCCACTTGCGTGCCGGTGTTGTTGGTGATGGTGACGTGCGAGAGGTTGACCGCGCTGGCGTTGCGGGGGTGCACCGCCAAGCCGCTGGCGCTGGTCGAGGCTTGGTTGGTGCTGATGGTGACGTTGTTCATCGTCAGCCAGCCGTTGGTGATGTTGACCGCCGCCGTCCCGTTGGACGACACACCGCCGGTCACGCTGACGTTGGTTAGGGTCAACGATGCGCCGCTACCGTCGAACGGGCTGCCGACCGCCGACACCCCGAGGGCGCCGTTATCCATGAAGCTGACATTTTTGAAGTTGGCGCTGGCGAAATTGCCCAGAGACACCGCGCCGCCCGTCAGGTCTGCGCTGCACGATCTCAACGAACTGTATTCCATCGACAGCAGGCCACCGCCCTGCACCAACACGCACCCGCCGTTGCCGTCGTTGGCGAAGCCGTCGATGAGCGTGACGCCCTGAACGCCCAAGAACCCTGACGAAGCAATCTCGAAGATGCGGCTGGTATTGTTGCCGGAAATCACGGGGAAGGGTTCGAGTTGGTTGGTGTTGACCGGTTGGCCGACGATGTAGACGCTTCCGGTGATGGTGGGCAATTGGCCGAGCGTTAGGGTATAGGAGTTGAGGGGCAGCAGGATGGTGGACGAGGTGATGCTGTTGGCCTCGGCGATGGCGGCGCGCAACGTGCAGAAGCCGGACGCCGCGAGGCACACCCCGTCAATCGTCACGTCCTCACCGTCGGCGGGCGAGTTGACGAGCAGGGTGAAGCGCGGCAACGTGCTGAAATCGGGCACGATGGGCGGGGTCTCGTAGGGCGCGATTTCATCGCTAGGGAACGCTAAGGCGGTGCTGGGCGCGGCACCGATGGGCGGTATCGCGTCGGGGTCGGTCGGGAACGGCAGGGGCTGTTGCTGGGCGCTGGCGCTCAGCACGCCAAGGCACAACACCATCAGGACGAGCGATAAGCGGCGCATCGGAACGCTCCTCGGGCTGGGGCTAACGGACAATGACAGTGTAATATCATTCGTTAGATTGCGCTGGCGATTTTGTCCCAAACAGGGCGCTTTACCGGTCGCGATTCGGGCGTATCATGGGGGTAAGCCTTGCGTGGTGTGCCCGAAAGGAGCAACCTGATGCACCGTCCACTCGTCCGTAACCTCGTGATGAACATGCTGGGTGCCGCGTTCATCTTCCCCGCCCTCCTCGAACGTTTCGGCTTGCATGGCCAGATGGCCGTCGTCTTGGAACCCGTCTTGTTCCACCTCGCGCTGTGGGGTGGTGGGGCGCTGTTGGCGCTGACCCTGCGCCTATACCTGCCCAGCTTTTCGTTGCGTTGGGGCATCCCCATCCTCGCGGTGGTCTGGGGGGTCTCGGTGGCGGGGTCTTTCTTTGGGATGATTTTCTTCTTGGGCGTACCGGCCACCCTCTTGATGTTGGTGCCGCACCTCGGCGATTCCAACCGAATCGGCAAGCTCATCACCCTCGCCATCGTCAGCGAAATCGGGGCGTTGGTGCTGTTCGTCTTGGCCGTCCGCCCCAACCTCGGCACCGATGACCATTGGGTGACGCAAGGCTTGCCGACCGTGCTGGTCAACCTCGCGTGTGGGGCGCTATACGCCCTGCTGGTGCACGGGTTGGCGTGGGCGATCAAGCAGATGGCGGGCGAGGCGCGCCAGCCCGCCTTCCAAATGAGCTGAGCCGATGTCGCGTGATTTTTCGGTCGCCGACTGGGCGGATGTGCTGGACGAGATGCGCGCCATCCTGATTTTTCATGCCAAGCAGCGCCGGACGGTGTGCTACTCCGACCTGTGCAAGCTCATCACCAGCGCACGGGTGCACCACCGCGCCCCACACTTCCACAAATTACTCGACCACCTCAGCCACGCGGACGACGACGCGGGCATCCCCAGCCTCGCCGCGCTGGTCGTGCGTAAGGACAGCGGCATCCCCGGGCAAGGCTATTTCGCCATCTTCCAAGCCGAGGGCGGCAGCCCCGACGACCTCGAGGCGTATTGGCGCGGCCAGTTCGAGGCGGTCTGTGATTATTGGGCAGACCGCGTATAGTTGACCGCTCCCCCCCATAAAAAAGCACCCCCGCCAGAAACCGGCGGGGGTGTTCGCTTTCGGGGTGGGGTGCGCCGTACCCTGCGCTCAGTCCGGCTTGACCAGCCGCTGGATGCGGGCGTCGATGTCCTCCGGTGCGCCGCCTTTGCCGCTGGCGGGCGGGGTGGCGGGGGGCTGGGCGGGCGCATTGGGCGCGGGGTCGAGCAGGCCGCCCTCGCGCAACAGGCGGTCAAGCTCGGCCATGCGCGATTTGGCGCGGGCTTGGATGTCGCGCAGCAGGCCGCCGGTCTGCTCCATATTGGCGCTGGTGCGCTGCATTTGCTGATCGGCTTGCTCGCGGGCGTCACGGGCGAGGTCTTTGGCCGTATAGTCGGGGTCGCCCGCCTTCGGGCGCGGAGCCTCGGCGGGCTGGGCGGCAGGCTGGGGCGTGATGGGGGCGGCTTGGGTGGGTTGGGCGGGCGCGACCTGCTGCGTGGGCGCGCTGGGCGCGGCCTCGTCCCGCGAGAGCACCACCGCTTCCAGCTCCCCCACGCGCTGCATCAGGTCGATGGCGGCGGTTTGGTGCTGGCGCAGGTCGGCCTCGGCAAAGCTGACGCGCCGCTCGAGGCGCTGCATCTGCTCCAGCAAGGCGCGGGCGACCGGCTCTTGGCCGCTTTGTAGCGCCGTGTTGACCTGCTCGTCCAGCGCCGCGATTTCGCGCTGGAGGGCGGCGATGTCGGCGCGCAAGCGCTCCTCGTGCGCCATCGCGTCACCCACCCGCTGGCGCAGGTCGGCCACCTGCCGCGACAGGTCGGGCTTGCGGTCGAGGCTGGGCAGCTTGGCGGCGAGGTCGTTGACCTGTGCGCTGACCAGCGTATTGAGCTTCCTGAGCAAATCGTCCATCGCGTCCTCTTTCGGTGCGCTGTGCCGTCGGTTTGATAAGAGTATAGCGTGAAACCGCTGGCGGACAGCGCACAAAGCCAACAGCCTCTATAATCGGGGTATCTCATAGGCGTTTATGGTCAGGCACGTGGCACATGGTAGACATCGGCGACATCATCCGCGATTATCAAGTCATCGAGCACATCGGGCGCGGCGGCATGGCCGACGTGTGGTCGGCACGAGACGCCAAGCTCAGCCGCATGGTGGCCGTCAAGACCATCGCCCACGGCCTGAGCACCGAAAACGACCCCGTTGCGCTGTTCAAGCGCGAGGCCAAGACCATCGCCAACCTCGAACACCCGCATATCTTGCCGATTTACGACTTCGGGGAGCACCAAAACAGCCTGTACATCGTGATGCGCTATGTGTCGGGCGGGTCGTTGGCCGGATGGATGGAGCGCGGCCAGCTCACGGTGGACGAGGCCTTGCGCGTGTGCAAGGCGATGGCCGAGGCGCTCGATTACGCCCACGCCCGCGGGGTCGTCCACCTCGACCTCAAGCCGCAAAATATCTTGCTGGACGGGCATAATTCGCCCTACTTGGCCGACTTCGGCCTCGCCACCGCGCTCGACCCCGCCGGTCGCGCCATCAACCCGGGCAGCGGCACCCTGATGTACATGGCGCCCGAACAGCTCACCAGCGATACGCTGGACAAGCGCGCCGACCTGTACAGCCTCTCGGTCATGATGTACCACCTGTTCAACGGGCGCTTGCCGTTCGACGGCACCAGCCCGCTGGTCATGAAACAATTGCAATATCAAGCCGAGTTGCCCATCATCCCCAGCCTGCCGGAAGCCGTGACGCACGCCTTGCGCCGCAGCGTCAAGGTCAACCCCGATGAGCGCCACGATAGCGCCCTCGCCCTCGTCGAGGATGTGGCGGCGGCTTTGGGGCGCAGTGGCGCGTCACAGCCCAGCTTGACCAGCGCCGATGACCCCGCCGTGGCAGGCGTCGCGCCGGAGTGGCAAGAGGCCGCCACGCTCTATCAGCGTGCCCGCGCCGCGTGGGATTTCGGCAATGGGCGCTTTTTGTTGGGCGTCACCCATTTCATGCTGGTCGAGGCGGCCTATACCAATGCCGAACAAAACGGCCTCGAGCTTGACCTCGGCGGCCAGCAGATGATTTTGCGCGGCGCGCTGGAGTATGGCTTGTCCATCGACCCGTGGTGGGCGATGCTGGACGACGACCAGCGCCGCTGGGTGTGTTTGCACGCCATCCGCAGCCCGAGCGCCCCCGCCCGCGTGCGCGCCCTGCACCGCCTCGAGACCTTGCCGGACGAGACCCCACCGCGCATCCCGCGCCAAATCGCGGTCATGCTGCAATCGGAGACCGACCCGCAGGCCAAGCACGTCGCCTTGCGGGTGTTGGGCACCCGCGCCCAGCTTCGCAAGCACGTCGGCGGTTATGCGCTCCAGACCGCCTACATCGGGCGGATGCTCAACACGCTGGCGCACATCGAGCTCAAAGAGACCGAGCCGCAACAGTGGGTTTCGGTGGTTTATGAGCCCGAAATCGACCTCTTGATTGCCGAGATGGCGCTCGACCCGACCAATCCCGACATCGCCGAGGCCGCCGCCCGCACCATCGGCGACATCCGCTCCATCACCGCGGCGCGCTACCTCAACGACCAACAGCGCAAGGGGCGGCGCGGCGCATTGAAGGCACTGGCGACCGTGCGTGACCAAGCCGGTAGCCTGCCCAAGCCAGTCGATTTTCGCGGTCAAGCCTATGCGTGGCTGGCCAACACCGCCATCCGCTTGCGCGCCGAGCCGCTGCACCTGACGTGGCGGGTGTTGCTGGCCTTGCTGGGGGCGTGGGTGGCGCGGGGCGTGGTGATGTGGATGAACTTCCCGCTGCCGGTCGGCATCCTCGCGCCCGACCGCATCAGCAATGCGCTGGGCATCGGGCTATTGTTCGGCCTGATGGTCGGGTTGCTGGTTTTGCTGTCGGACGAAATCGCGGCGCGGATGCGCGGCTTTTGGGGTTGGCCGTTGCGGGCGCTGGTCAGCCTCGCGCTGGGCTGGGGCTGGGGCACCCTGACCTTTGGGCTGGAGCATTACGTGTGGTTGCGCCGCACGGCGGATTTACAGTGGGAATTGGCCGCGTTCGGCGGGTTCTGCCTCGCCATCGGGTTCGTCATCCACAGCGTGGTCAACCTGCGGGCGTGGCTGGCGGTCGTGCTCAGCACCGGTACCTTGTTCTTCGCGCTCTACACCAGCTATCACAACTATTGCACGGCCTATGGCTTGTGCCCCGACGCGCCCGCCTTCACCGTCGCCCCGACCGTCGGGGTCGGGCTGGCGCTCGGGCTGGTGTTCGGGGCGTTGCTCACCGCGCAATACCCACGCAAGGCGGCCAAGCCCAGCGCCACCCGCAACCCGTTGCCACCCGCCGCATGGGGCTTAATCGGGCTGGTGGCGGGCGTGGGCTGGGCGGCGCTCTTGCCCAGCGTGATTGGCCTCGGCCAGACCAACCCGCCGCTGACGTGGCTGGGCATGGTCGGGCTGATGCTGTATGGCGGGGTGGCGGGCGTGCTGGGCGTCTACCTGACCCGTGGGATTGGGCGATGGGCGTTCGCCGTGGCCGCGGCGCTGGGGTGCGTGGGGGTGCTGGCGGTGCTGAACCCCGCTCTGCTCGACGCGCCCAAGCCGGTGTCGTCCGACCCCAACGGCATCATCGATACGCTGTTTTATGTCGCTTACCTGCCGGATGGTTCCGGCTTCGATAACGGGCAGGTGTTCAGCGTGTTGCTGCCGTTCGCGCTACTGATTGCGCTGGGGGCGAACGCGCAACTCATCGCCCGCGAGGTGCGCGAGGCGTGGCGGGCGCGCCGTGCCGCGCCGGTGGAGCCCAACGCACCGGCCAGCGAGTTCCTCAACCGCCCGCCCAGCTACATGCCCGATACGGCCACGGTCTTGGGCGAGGCCGAGAAGGTGCGCGAGGAATTGGCCGCGTTGGGCGTCTTGCCGGAGGGCACCCGCCCCGACCGTGCCGAGGCGCTCGACATCCTGACGGCGCGCTTGGCACCGGCGGTCGATTTGGACGCGCCGACCGGCAAAGTGCCCACGCTGAGCGACGACCCGAACAACAATACCGAGGTGCGCCGCCTTCAGGCCGAGGACAAGTAGGGGCGCGTCGTGACGCGCCCAACCCTCACCCCATACGCCCCATCTCACCCCCCGCCCGAGTAGGTCGCGCCGAACACCTCGCGGAACAGCTCGGGCAGGCGGGTATAGTTGGGGATGTCCAGCGTGCCGCCGTCGGCGGTCACGACGATGCGCGCCATGTACTCCCCACTGACCGAGCCGGTGCGGATGTTCTCGACCGGCACCCGCGCTGCGAACAACGCCAGCGGTGCCATCTCGTCCAACGTCAGGTCGGTATAGACGTGGCCGGTCAGGTCGGCCAGCAAAGTCGGCGCGTTGAGCAGCAAGCTGGGCAACATGCTGGCATCGGTGGCCTTCAGGCCGACGGCTCGGAGCACCTGCATCTGGCGCTCACCGCGCTGATAATCGTTGTCGTTGTGGCGGGTGCGGGCATATTTCAGGGCGGTGCGCCCGTCCATGAGCTGCACGCCCGCACGCACGCTGAACGGGTCGAACCCGTAGTTCATATCGGGGTAGGTCGGGTCGTCGATGGCGTAGGGCACGTTGATTTCGACACCGCCCAGCGCGTCCACCATCATGATGAACGCCTCGAAGTCGAACGTCACGAAGCCGTCGATGTATAGGCCGAAGTTGTAGCTCAGGGTGTCCATGGCGTAGAACGGGCCATAATTCTCTTGGATGGCCTCGCCTTGCACCATCAGGGTGTTGATGCGGGTGTAGGCGTCGCTGACATCCAGCGGCTCGATGTGCAGGTCACGCGGGATGTGCACCACCCCGATCGAGTCGTCCAGCGGGTCGTCGGGCGCGCCCGGGTCGAAGCTGACCAACATAATGGCGTCGGTGCGGGTGTTGAGCGTGTCGCGGGCACCCGGGCGCCTGTCCATGCCCATCACCAACACCGTAAAGCGGCTTTGGCCGTCCCAGCGGCCTTGTGCCAGCGTCGGTGAGACCGCCAGCCCGAGCGTCATCATCACCCACACGAGGGCGAAGCCGGTTGCCCAGCGCCGTTGAGCGTTTCGCATCGTCGTTTTCCTTGCCTATCCGGTTGAGAGGGGCGAACATCTCGCCTGTCGATTGCCCGCATTATACGCCTCACACCCCCACGCACGGCGGGCGATTGGGCAACGGTTGCGCGCCGCTGGGCTTGTGTAAAGGTGATGTCAATACACTCGAACAACTCTCGGACAAAATTCATGCCGAAAGTCTGGGCGCGGTGCGCTACACTGCACACTAAGGACAATGTGTTTATTCAGCGAGGGTATGCCCTATGCATATTCCGATTCTCTCCAACGGCGGACGCCCCCAGCGCGAACGCGGCCAAGCTTTGGTCGAGTACGCGCTCATCACCGTATTGGTCGGCCTCGTGTTCGGTCTCGGCCTCGCCGCGACGGCACCGGCCATCGGTACGGCTTTTGGCCGCATCGTCGATGACGTGCTGCGCCAAACCGAAATCGCCGACGCCGACGCGCCCGGTAGCATCGGCTTCTGGGCGACGGTCACCGAGGTCTTCAACCTGACGCCGTCGGGTGGGGGCTTGCCGCCCAACACCGTGGTGCCCACGCCCGTCTTCACCGGCGGCCCGACGCTAACCCCGTCGCAGACCTACACGCCGACCCCGCTCACGCCCAGCCCCACCCCCCGCCCGACCCGCACGCCGTTCGACCAAGAGAAGGCTGCGCCGTTCCGCGATACGGTGGACGAGGCGGCGTGGTGGCGCATCGACAGCAACATCAACCTGCGCGGTTCCCCGTGGACGGTCGAGCTGTTCGACAACACCACCCTGTCAGGGACGGCTGCCCGCAGCTTGCCGGGATTCCTCAACATCGACCAGACCGGCACGTTCGCTACCGGTTTCCCCAGCGCGGCCAGCGAAGGCCAAAACTTCTCGGCGCGCATCCGGCGCACCATCGAGTTGCTGGATGACCCCAACACCCCCCAAGCCGACCAACAGCCGCTCAAGTTCCGCATCCTCGCCGATGACGGTGTGCGCTTGTCGGTCAACGGCACCCCGGTCTCGTTGCGCGACATCAACGGCAGCACCAACTCGTGGGTCAACCAAGGCAGCCCGATGTTGTGGATGGGCAGCCTCGTGCTGGCTCCGGGCACCCACACCATCGTGGTGGAGTATTACCACACCACCGGCACCCCGCGCCTCAAGATCGAGGTCACGGGCGGCGGCGCCAACCCCGACGACGCGCCCGCAACCGCAGGCTCGGCTTTCATCTGCAACTGGGGCATCCTGACCAACGCCAACAACGCCAACAGCGAGGCCAACCAATTCGACGATTACGTCGATGGCGTCTCGGGCACCAACACCACCTGCTATCTCGAGTGGCGCGGCTCGGTGGTCGTCCCCGACACCATGACCGCCCCGCAACTGGTGTTCTGGGACGTGTGGGACTTGCCCACCGGTTCCGAGGTCTGGGTCGAGGTGGCCGAGTACATCCCGGTCGATCCGACCCTGCCCATCAAGTCGGCCAACCGCAGCGCCATGACGTGGCAGCGCGTCAATTTGGCGCACACCACCGGCGGCACCGCCAACTACAACTGGACGCGCAACGTCATCGACCTCAACCCGTTGATGACCGCCTTCGGCTCGCCCAAGCGCGTGGCGTTCCGCTTTGCGTTACGCACCGGCGGCACGGTCAACACCCGCACCAAGTGGCACATCGACGACATCGAGTTCCGCGATGGCTCCAGCACCGTCATCACCGCCAACCGCACGTGGACGTTCGACAACCCCGATGAGCGCTTCGAGTTCATCGTCAACGCCCCGCGCAGCAACCCGGGCATCGAGTCCGGCTGGGCGTTGGTGACCAACAACCGCTTCGGCACCAGCGGCTTCGCGTGGCACGACAGCGTCAACACCGTGGTAGACGACCCGAACATCGTGGCGGGCGGCTCGGGCGGCAACACCAACCCGTTCACCCGCTATAAGCGCCACACCGACTCGCTGCAAAGCGACGCGCTGAACAACGTGCGCGTGCACGCGCTGGAGTTCAACGGGTTCATCAACCTCGCCAGCGTGCCCAACCCCGACGCGCAGGGCAACACCGGCGTGCCGGTGCTCAGCTTCTATCACGCCTTCGACCTCGGCGGGCGCACCGGCCTCGTGGTGCAATACACCACCAGCCCCTACAGCACCAGCCCAGCCAACTGGATTACCTTGCCGGGCGGCGTACTGCGCGACATCACCCAGACCAACAACGCCTCTTCGCTGACCATGCAAGAGGTCAACATCCCGCTCAACGCCATCCCGGGCAACCCGGCGCAGGTGCGTTTGCGCTTCGCCATGTTGGTGCGCCCCGACGCCACCCCGCGTGACGGCTGGTGGATCGATAGCATCCGGCTGGGGCGTGCCTCGGCACCGCGCTGGCTGAACTACCCGTTCTTCGACGACGCGCAAGTGAACGGCCCGCAATTGTTCTGGGTCTATGGCGGGCAGTGGCAAGTGGCGTCCAACATCGGCTATCGCGGCCTAGCCACCACCGGCAACCCCGCCGACGCCCGCTCGTATGCGTCGTCGCCCAACAGCAACTACGCCAACAACCAAACCACCGCCATCACCATGCGCTGGCCAATCGACCTGTATAACGACACCCCGTCCAAGCAGGTCATCGAGGACGGCAGCGGTGACCTCATCACCAGCAACAGCAGCGGCGCACCGGCCACCAGCACCTCCGAATTGACGTTCTACCACCGGCGCGTCATCGCCGCCACCGACCAGTTCCGCGTGGAGTGGAAGCGCGCCAGCGAGGCCGATACGTCGTGGCGCCCGCTGTGGTCTTATCGTCGCGGGATGCAGACCAACCCGAGCACCACCAACGACCGCACGGCACGCAACGATGCATGGGAGTTCACCCGCGTCAGCCTGTACCCGATCTTCCGGCAGTTCACGCTGGACGGCAACGGCTTGCCCGGCGTGGGCACCGGCACCGCCCTGACCGACGATGACATCGTGTTCCGCTTTACCATCGTGGCCGACAACAACAGCAACGCCCGTGGTGTGTACGTCGATGACATCCGCATCCAAGAGCGCGTCAACCGCGAAATCAAGCTGTGGCCGACCGGTGAAGTTCGCGTCAACCCAGCCAACACGTCCCAATCGGTCGGCATCGGCACGGCGCGAAATGTCACGATTGACCCCGACTTCATCAGCACCGGCGATGACTGGCGCACCTTCTTCCGCTTCAGCGGTGACTGGAACGCCATCAGCTTCGAGTCGCGCCAAGGCGTGTTGTCGTTGCACGATAGCGTCGTCGGTGGCCAAGACCGCGCTCCGACCGGCTTCCGCAACACCGCCACCAACAGCGACGATACCGGTGACGGCGCGTGGCGCACCCGCAACTACAGCTTCACCACGCTCGAGATGCAGCCCGTCATCGACCTGCGCGGCGTCAACGCCCAGACCGAGGCACCGCGCCTGACCTTCTGGACGCGGATGCACCTCGCCCGCTATGACTGGGCGTATGTGCAGGTGTCGCTGGAGGACACGCGCAGCGAGACCGACATCAACAACAGCATGAACGCCCGCTGCGGCAACCCCACCCCCGCGCTGTTGCAATGCTACGAGCAAGAGCGTGGCTGGGGGAGCTGGCAGACCATCTGGTCGATCGGCACCGACAGCGACGACAACGGCACCCGCGCCTATGGCTGGCAATACATGTCGGTCGATTTGTCGCCCTTCGCCTATCAGCCCAGCACCAACACCGCGGGTCGCCGCATCCGCTTGCGCTTCGTCATCGACTCGCTGACGGACAACACCAACGCCGACGGCTTCTACCTCGACGACATCCAGCTCGAGCACCGCTTGCCGACCCCTGTCGGCATGTCTACGGTCATCAATCAGGGGAGCTTTGTTGACCCATCGCGCAACCTGAACAACTGGATTGGCGAAGGGTTGTGGAACCTCGATACCGCCGTGTTCCAAGGCGGCGGCGGCGGGCCGGTGTCGCTGGGCGTGTGGAACGTGCGCTGGTGGAACTGCGGTGGGTGCAGCAACCT
>JALONY010000308.1 GCA_025454715.1 Anaerolineae bacterium | reverse complement strand
CTCCAAAGGGGTGCGAAGAAAAGGGCAAACACCTTACGCTATATACACCATTTTCACCAGTATACCGCGCCGACGCCCGAACGCCCACTCTGTCCCGCCCCCGCCACCCACACCGGACAACGCGGGCGTTGTCCCTACGGCACAAAAACCGGCCAACGCCCCGTAGGGGCGCAGCGTGCTGCGCCCATTTTTGGGGCACGGGGACGCAAAACAGGTCACACAGGGTCAGGTCAGGACTGTAGGGACGTGGCCTGCCACGTCCACTGCGCCCGCCAACGGACAACGCGGGCGTTGTCCCTACGGCACAAAAACCGGCCAACGCCCCGTAGGGGCGCAGCGTGCTGCGCCCCTACGGGGCACGGGACACAAAACAGGTCACACAGGGTCAGGACTGTAGGGACGTGGCCTGCCACGTCCACTGCCACCGCCCGTTGTGGTCTGAGGGGTCTCACGCCTTCAAGCGGAACGGGTTGAAGTCGGTATCGCGGTCGTAATAATCCTCGCCCTCGGCACGCTTCAGCCACCCGACCACCAGCACCGTCAGCGGCGTAAACACCACCTCGATGGCCACCTTGAACACGTAATTGGTCAGCATCAGCGCGCCCAAAATCTCCCACGGGAACACGCCCAACAGCGCGGCGATGACGAAGAACACCAGCGTATCGAGCAACTGCCCGACCAATGTGCTGCTGATCGTCCGCAACGGCAACCAGCGCCCAGCGGTCGCCACCTTCAGCTTGGCCAACACGAAGCTGTTGGCGAATTCGCCAACCCAGTAGGCCGCAAGGCTGGCCAGCACCAAGCCGCTGATGCCGCCCAAAATCGCGTTGTAGGCCGACTGCCCGACCGATGCGCTCCAGCTGGCCTCGCCCGGCAACACGCCCGCCAACCAGACGAACGCGCCCATGGCCGCCGTCGCCCCAAAGCCCATCCAAATCACCCGACGCGAGCGCTTGTAGCCGTAAACCTCGGTCAGGATGTCGCCGAAGATGTAGGCGATCGGGAAGACCAACGTGCCCGCGTCGAACACCATCGGCAACCCGAACAGCGCGCTGTTCAAGTCGATCAGCTTGGCGCTGCTGAGCAGGTTGGACAGCAACAGGACGGTGACGAACGACGCCATCACCACATCGTAAAACTTATAGGGTTTCATCGGGACAAGGCTCCTCAAATGCCCGTCGCGGCGACACAGGCCGCAGGGCGTCCGGCAATGCGAAAGGCCGCGCCGTGGCTGGGTTGCGGCAAACAGGCCACCCCATGCGCGTCGGGCGCAGTCCATCGCGATTATACCGTCGGGCGCGCTCATTCCGATAGGATGGCGTCCAGCAGGCCGGGCATGGTCAGGGCGGTAAATTGCGCGGCCATCAGCGCGGGGTCGGGCGCGCTGGGCTGGGCGACCGCCCACCGCACCATGCCCAAAAATGCCCCGCTCAGCACCGAAATCACCACCTCGGGCGGCATCCGCCAGCCTTGCACCGGCGACCGCTCAATCAGCCAAAACGCCACGCGGTAAATCGTGTGGTGCAGCTCTTCCGACAGCCCGACCCCACTGCCGACCCCGAACATCACGCGATAAAAATCGAGGTGCGACAGCGTATGCGCGAAGACCCGCTCGAAAAACCCGCGCAATTCCGCGTCCATCCCCGTCCGGTCGCCCGCGTTGGCGGCAGGTAAGGGCAAATCGGTCAGCTCGGCCAGCGTCTCGCGGATGACCTGCATCAATAAATCGTGCTTGTCGGCGTAATGCAAATAAAAGGTGGCACGGTTCAGGTTGGCGCGCTCGGTGATGTCCTGCACGGTCAACGCCTCGAACCCGCGCTCTTGTACCAAGCTCAGCAACGCCCCGCGCAGCAATTGGCGCGTCCGCAGCACCCGCCGGTCAATTTTGTGCGACATTTCACAATCCTTTGTCGATTACTCAACAGTCGGCCTCGATTGGCTCATGACAGGCCTAACTTTGTCTGCTACGGTTATTTTAATCGACAGCCCGTCGCTAAACCAACATCTGTTGTATGACCACCGAGGCCACGCCCCCCATGACCGCCACCATGCTCGACACCCCCCACACCGCCGCACAAGCCGCCGAAGCCGCAGGGTGCCCGTATCACCGGCGCGCCGCCCCACCCCCCGCCCCCACCCAGACCACGGTCGAGCTGGGCGCGGATGGTGTGTGGCGCATCAGTGGCTACCGCGAGGTACGCCAAATCTTGCGTAACGAGGCCACCCATCAGGCCGGTTTCATGTCCGAGATGGTGGGCAGAACCGCTGGCATGATGAAGCGCCTGCCGGTGCTGTTCATGGAAGGCGAGGAGCACCGCGCCCTCCGCAACGAGTCCGGCAAGTTCTTCACCCCCAACGCGGTCGATAAGAACTACCGCGACATGATCGACACGCTGAGCGAAGACCTGATCGCCAAGCTGCACGCCAAGCGCCGCGTTGACCTCGCCGAGCTGACCAAGACGCTGGCCGTGCAAGTGGCCGCTCAAATCATCGGCCTGACCGATAGCGCGGTGCCCGGCCTGCCCGCCCGCATCGCCGGAATCCTCGAGAATGCCGCCGCCGCCGCCCAGCCCGGTGCTAACCCCATCTGGAGCGGCCTGAAGATGAACGCGGGCGTCTTGGCCTTCTTCTACCTCGATGTCAAGCCGTCGCTGCAAAAGCGCCGCAAGTCGCCCCAAAACGACCTGTTCAGCTACCTGATTAGCCTCGGTTACACCGATATCGAGTTGCTGACCGAGGCGATCGTGTTCGGCGTGGCCGGCATGGCCACCACCCGCGAGTTCATCAGCGTGGCGGCGTGGCACATCCTCGAGCGCCCCGAACTGCGCGAGATTATGGTCAACGGCGACGACGACGCCCGCTACAACCTGCTGAGCGAAATTTTGCGCGTCGAGCCGGTGGTCGGCGATTTGTACCGCCGCGCCAAGACCGACATCACCCTCAATACCGCGCACGGCGTCGTCACCATCCCCGCCGGTGCCAAGATGCAGTTGTCGGTGGTGGGCGGCAACGCCGACGCCTCGGTGGTCGGTGAAGCGCCCGATGCGGTCTGCCCCGCCCGCCCGATGGCCGAGATGAAGCC
>JALONY010000013.1 GCA_025454715.1 Anaerolineae bacterium | reverse complement strand
CGCTACGGCTACACCCGTGACGAGTTCTTGGCCATGACCATCGCCGACATCCGCCCGACCTCGCAATTGTCGCGCCTGCAAGAAGTCCTCGATGGAAACACCCACGGCTTTTATCACGGCAAGGGCTGGGTACACCGCAAGAAGGACGGCACCGAAATCGAGGTCGAAATCGCCTCGCACGACGTGGTCTTCGACAACCAACCCAGCCGGCTGGTCTCGGCGGTCGATGTCACCGAGCGGATGATGGTCGAGCGCGCCCTGCGCGAGAGCGAGGAGACCTTCCGCACCATGCTGGAGGCCGCCTCGCAAGGCGTCGTCCTGTTGGACGGTCGAGGCCAGATACGGGTGGTCAACGTCTACATCGAGCAATTGTTCGGCTACGACCGCTCCGAGTTACTCGGCCAATCGGCGCTACACCTCATCCCGCCCGATATGCACGAGCGCTTCGTCAGCCTTCAGGTCGCCTTTTCGCGCAATGCCCGCTTCATGCGTTTCAGCGAGCAAGAAGGCCTGACCGCCGTCACCAAACATGGCCACCGCATTCCGGTCGAGGTCACCCTAACGCCCATCAGCATCCAAGGTGAGCCGATGGTCTTGTGCCTGATGTCCGACCTGACCGAGCGCAAGCAATTGGCCGACCAGCGCCTGTACGTGCGTGAGCTGGAGGTCAAGCTCGAAAAAGACCGCGAGCTGCTCAACCTCAAGGAGCGCTTCGTCACCATCGTCTCGCACGAGTTCCGCACCCCGCTGGCCGTCATCCTGTCGTCGGTCTACATCTTGCGGCGCTACCACCTCAGCCTGAGCGCCGAGCGCGCCCTCGAAAAAATGGACGCCATCGCCGACAACGTGCGCCGGATGGTCAAGCTCCTCGAAGACGTGCTGACCATCAGCACCGGCAATGCCGACCGCATCTTGTTCCGCCCCGAGCAGTTATCGGTCGCCGAGCTGTGCGCGTCATTGGCCGAGACCATCCGCCAAGCCGACAACCACCAACACCCCATCTTGGTCACGCTGACCCAAGACACCACGACGATTTATGGCGACCGCCGCCTGCTGGAGCACATCCTCATCAACCTCATGGGCAATGCCACCAAATACTCGCCGGTGGGCAAGCCGGTGCGCCTCGACGTGACGCGCCAAACCAACCCGCCCAACATCGTCTTCACCATCAGCGATGAGGGGATGGGCATCCCGCCCACCGACCAAGCCCGCCTGTTCCAGCCCTTTCACCGCGCCGAAAACGTCAGCGGCATCGAGGGCACCGGCCTCGGCTTGGCCATCGTCAAGCAAAGCGTCGAAGAACACGCCGGAACCATCACGTTTACGTCCGAGCTGGGTAAGGGCACCACTTTCGTCGTCACCCTGCCCCAGCACGACGCCCCGCCAGAGGACTAAACGCTCACGAGTCGTGCGGGCGCTCCACCACGATTTTATGGCGCAAGGCCAACGCCACCGCCTCGGCGCGGTTCGACACCCCCAGCTTCGACAAGATGCTGCTGATGTGATATTTCACCGTCGAGCGGCTCACGCTCATCTTGAGCGCGATTTCGGGGTTGGTCAGCCCCTCGATCAGCAAATGCAACACCTCGTACTCGCGCTCCGTCAGCCGGTAGACCGGCTCGTTGGGGCGGGTCGCGGCGCGGATGAGGGCTTGGGTCGCCTCCTCCGACAAGGCGCGCTTGCCCTGCGTGACATCGCGGATGGCTTGCGCCAGTTGGTCGGTCGAGACGTTCTTGATCAAATACCCCATCACGCCCGCTTCCAACGCCTTGCTCACGGTCGCGCTGTCCATCGCGCTAGACAAGGCGATGACCTGCACCTTGGGGAAGCGCTGGCGAATCTGGCGCGCCGCCTCGATGCCGCCGATACCGGGCATAATCAAATCCATCAACACCACGTCAGGCAAGACTTCGGCACATAATTTTAAGGCGTGCTCACCACTGTTGGCCTCACCCACCAATTCGAGGTCGGGGTAGGCGCGCAAAAACATATTTAAGCCCCGCCGCACCATCTCGTGGTCATCGGTGATGACGACGCGTATTTTATCCTGAGTCATGACGCTCCTCTGGGCAGCCGAACGCTGGCCACACCGGTATTACACCTTCGTTAGCTCCCATACTATGACACATCCTGCGGGTCACTGCTATACCTTCCTGACCAAATGGCTAGTCCAGCGGTATCAGCCAACAGGCGAGGGGAAAAACCGTCCTCATGACCAGTTCACGAACCCATGGTTTGGGGCTAAAGTAAGGATGTCGCTTGTGATGAACCGTGATTTTATCTCAGGCGGCACTTACCTTGAGGCTCAACACCACCCAGCGCTTCACCTCATGATGAGCCTCAAGGACAGTTGTCCACGCCGCGCACCTCACGCACACATCATCCCGCTCGGCAGGGCACACTTCACCTTTTGCTTCACGTTCGAAGGTGTTTCACCGCGCTCTCTTGCATCGCTTCATCTTGCGCGGCGAAACACCCTCCCTCATCACCTTTTGCATCACACCCCACCCTGCCCAGCCGCGCACTTCGCCCTTTCATCATCGCGCACGGCTGGGCACCTCACCCACGACACGACGCCCCACCCTCATCTAGCGAGGTGTGGGGCGTCGTCTTGAGGGGCACGGAGAGGGCACGAACGACAAAAAACGCGCTGGCTTTTCGCCTAGCGCGTTTTTTGTTCTTGCGGCTCCGACGGGGTTCGAACCCGCGATCTCCACCTTGACAGGGTGGCATGTTAGCCGCTACACCACGGAACCATCTGGTTGGCTAACTTGCTTGCCTAACGAGGAACAGTTTATCATCGCCCCAAAACGGTGTCAAGGCCAAACTTGGCAAATTGCCCGAGCGTGCGAAATGCAAGAACTTGGGCGGCGGCGGTTTGTGCAAAGCGCGCCACACTATGGGGAAGTTGGGTCAGTTTGCACAGCCCCCCTGACGGTGATTTTGCACAAACTTTCGCCCTAATCCGCCGATTGTGCTTGCACCCCCGCCCCACCAACAGTACCCTAACTGGTTATAAAGCACGCAGTAGCCCGCGTCTTTGTTTATGGTAGTCAGGAGTTTTTCGATGATTAAGCCCATTGCGACCGTCCACGTTCGCCCCGACCTGCCCAAGCCCATCGAGCGGCTGACCGACCTCGCCTACAACCTGCGCTGGTCGTGGGACGCCGAGACCATTTCGCTGTTTCGCCGCCTCGACCCCGACCTGTGGGAACACACCTATCACAACCCGGTGCTGATGCTGGGGCAACTGCCCCAAGAGCGCCTGAAGGCCGCCAGCGTCGATCCCGCCTTCATCGCCAACTACCAACGCGCCATCGCCGACTTCGACGCCTACATGGGCGCCAAGGACACGTGGTATCGCAAGACCTACACCGGCAGCGACACCCCCCTAATCGCCTATTTCTCGATGGAATATGGCCTGACGGAAGCCCTCAAGACCTATTCGGGCGGCCTCGGCATCCTCAGTGGCGACCACATGAAGAGCGCCAGTGACCTCGACTTGCCGTTGGTCGGCATCGGCCTGATGTACCAAGAGGGCTACTTCCAGCAATACCTCAACGCCGACGGCTACCAACAAGAGACCTACCCCATCAACGACGTGCCCAACCAGCCGCTCACCCTCGTGCGCGACTCGTCGGGCAAGCCGCTCCACGTCAACGTGCCGCTCCCCGGGCGCCAATTGTACGCCCAAGTCTGGCGCGTGCAGGTCGGGCGCGTGCCGCTCTACCTACTCGACAGCAACATCCCCGAAAACCCGCGCCTCGACGACCGCAACATCACCGACCGCCTGTATGGTGGCGACCGCCGCAAGCGGATGCGCCAAGAAATCCTGATGGGCATCGGCGGCATCCGCCTGCTGGAGGCGTTGGGCAAGCGCCCGACCGTCTGCCACATGAACGAGGGGCACAGCGCCTTCTTGTCACTCGAGCGCATCCGCATCTTGATGGGCGAGAACAAGATTACCTTCCAACAAGCCCTCGAGCTCACCCGCGCCAGCAACCTGTTCACGACTCACACACCGGTTCCGGCTGGCCTCGAGCGCTTCGGCTACGACCTGATTGATGAGCACTTCAGCGATTACTGGGGCGGCCTCAACCTGACCCGTGACCAATTCCACGACCTCGGGCGCGAGCGCATCGACAATTACGACCTGTTCAGCATGGCCGTGCTGGCGTTGCGCGTGTCGGCGGACGCCAACGGCGTGGCCGAGCTGCACGGCGTGGTCAGCCGCGAGATGTGGCAATGGATGTTCCCCAACGTCCCCAAGCACGAAGTCCCCATCGAGTCCATCACCAACGGCATCCACACCCAGACGTGGGTCAGCCGCGAGATGGCCACCCTGTTCGACCGCTACCTCGACCCGTCGTGGCGCACCGAGGACGATGACGCCGACAACTGGGCGAACATCCACAAAATCCCCGATGCCGAGCTGTGGCGTACCCATGAGCGCCGTCGCGAGCGCCTCGTGGCGTTCGCCCGCACCCGCCTGCGCGAGCAGCTCATCCGCCGCGGCGCGCCCCAAAGCGAAATCGACGCGGCCAGCGAGGTGCTCAACCCCGACGCCCTGACCATCGGCTTTGCCCGCCGCTTTGCCACCTACAAGCGCGCTACGCTGATTTTCAGCGACCTCGCCCGCTTCAAGCGCATCGTCAAGAACAGCGAGCGCCCCGTCCAGTTCATTTTCGCGGGCAAGGCGCACCCCCACGACGAAGAGGGCAAGGCCTTCATCCGCCGCATCGTCCAAATCGCCCGTGACCCCGAGCTGCGCCCGCACATCGTGTTCCTCGAGAATTACGACATGTTGGTCGCCCGCTATTTGGTGCAGGGCGTGGACGTGTGGCTCAACAACCCGCGCCGCCCCAAGGAAGCCAGCGGCACCAGCGGCATGAAGGTCGTCTATAACGGCGGCCTCAACTTCAGCACCCTCGACGGCTGGTGGGATGAAGCCTACAAGCCCGAGGTCGGCTGGGCGATTGGCAACGGTGAGGAATACAGCGAAGCCGCCGAGGACGCCCAAGACCACGTCGAGGCCGAGGCCTTGCTCAGCGTGCTGGAGATGGACATCGTCCCGCAGTTTTATGACCGTGGCCGCGACAGCCTGCCCCGGGCGTGGATTACCAAAATCAAGAACAGCATCGAGCACTTGGCGCCGTTCTTCAACACCCGCCGCATGGTCAAGGAATACGCCGAGAAGTACTACCTGCCCGAGTCGCAACGCGCCCGCGAGATGACCCACCCCAGCTTGAACAAAGGCTTGGCCTTCGCCGCGTGGCGTAGCGCCATCGAGCAAGCGTGGAAGCTCATCCGCATCCAAAAGGTCACCATGCCGTCCGGCGACATCAAGGTCGGTGAGGAAATCGAGGTGCGCGCCTCGATCGCCCTCGGCCAGCTCAAGCCCGAGGATGTCAGCGTCCAGCTCTACTACGGTCCGCTCAACACCCGTGGCGAAATCATCGACGGTCAGGCCATCGACATGACCCACGCCAGCAGCAGCAAGGGCGAGCACGTCTATACCGCCACGCTGCACTACGCCGACAGCGGCCAACGTGGTGTCTCGGTGCGCGTCGTGCCCAAGCACGAGTACCTGCCCAAGCCGATCCTCCCGAACCTGATTACGTGGGCGTAACCCGCGCACGGCCCCAATGAAAAACGCCCCCGACTGGATGACCGGTCGGGGGCGTTTGTATCTCACCGAAAGGCCTAAAGGCCTATCGGTTACCCCTCAGCCTCGGCTCCGCCCGCCGGGCAACTCTGCGGGATGAGCAGCAACGTGCCACCGCGAATGGCGCGCACGTCGGTAATCTCGTTCAATTCGGCCAAGCACTCGAACGTCACACCGACCTGCTCGGCAATCCCGCGCAAGGTGTCACCGTGCTGCACGACATACGTCTGCCCCTCGATGCTCCCGCCGCCGATGCCCTCGGCCTCATCGCCAGCACCACCGCCCAAGGCGTCCTCCGCCCCAGCCGACAAGCGCAAAGCGGGCAACACGCCATATTCCGGCGCGTTGGCCGGCACGGTCAAGACCTGCCCGG
This sequence comes from Anaerolineae bacterium, assembly GCA_025454715.1. GTDB lineage: Bacteria > Chloroflexota > Anaerolineae > Aggregatilineales > Phototrophicaceae > Flexicrinis. The sequence goes on along the minus strand of JALONY010000013.1, from coordinate 5,375 downwards.
GCACCAAATCGCGCCCGTCCGTGACATCGTTGACCACCAACAGCGACTCGGCAGAGACGCCCAAGCGCTGGGCGATCGTATCGACCGTATCCCGCGGGCGGACGACATACGTCCCGTCGCTCCCATCACGCCCGGGGGCGTCCTCACGCGGCTCGGCCACCTCGCCAAACCCATCATAAGCTGGGCAATCGACCGAAATCGTCAACACATCCCCGACGAAGATGCGCGTGCCGTCCAGTTCATTCGTCTCGGCGATACAAGCCGGTCGGACATCGAAATACGCCCCCAGCCCGTCCAACGTGTCGCCGCGCACCACCGTATACTCGACGCTCTCATCCAGTGGGACGGGCGGCAAATCACCGCGCTGCGCCGAGCTCACCCCGACGCTGACCGCCACCAACCCGACCATTGCCAGAACCCGCCTGACATCGCGCATTGCCGCACCTCCACACGCTCATCGTGCCCCAAAGCCAGCCCCACCGTCGCCGAATGGGTTCATTCAGCATATCATGACACATCCTTTTTGGGCGTTTCCATGTTACGCTAGGGCTATCTATTGACCAAACACTCCTGAGAAGTCTCATGATGAAACGGTTGTCGGCTCTTGCTCTCTTGTTGTGCCTGTGCCTCGCGCCCAGCCTCAGCGCTCAAGCCCCCCTCCCCTTCCCAGTCCCCACCGGTAGCCCGACCGAATACTGGGCGGTTCAAATCACGCCCAATACCGACCCTCAAGCCACCGCCGCTGCACTCGGGTTCACTTATGTCGGCCCCGTCGGCACGCTGGACGGCTGGCACTTGTTCAAGGCCACCGGTGCCCGCTCCGACGACCAAGCCCTGACCGCGACGTTGCGCGGCGCCATCGGGGTCAACAACGTCCAGCCGCAAATCGCCTTGGCGCGTGCCCCCCGCGGGGTCGAGGCGCACATCACCGATCCGGCCTTCCCGCGCCAGTGGCACCTCAACAACCTCGGCTACCTCAACGGCTCGACCCTGCAAGGCCTCAGTCAAGACATCAACGTATTCGGGGCGTGGAACCACAGCGTCACCTGCTGCGACGGCACCGGCATCGTGGTCGCCAGCGTGGATGACGGCGTAAAGTGGCAACAACCCGACATCTTGCCCAATTACCGCCCCGACCTCAGCTATGACTACGACAACGACGACCTCGACCCGTCCTACACCGACTTCTGGTCGCATGGGACGCCGGTCGCCAGCCTGATGGCCGGTGCAGATGACGGCGCGGTGTGCGGTGTCGGCGTGGCCTACCGCGCCGGTATCGCCGGTATCCAGATGCTCCAGAGCTACCACATCGATGCCGTCGAGGCGATGTCGCTCAGCCACCGGCTCCAAGATATCCACGTCTATAACAGCAGTTGGGGGCCGCTCGACACCGGCGCGTTTCTAGAAGGCCCCTTGCCGCTGACCGCCCAAGCCATTCAGGACGGCATCACGGAAGGGCGCGGCGGCCTCGGCGCGCTCTATGTCTGGGCAGGTGGCAACGGGCGCGAGAACGGCGACCACGCCAACGCCGACGGCTACGCCAATTCGCCTTACACCATCACCGTTGCGGCCACTAACGACCGTGGGTTACCAGCGTGGTATAGCGAGATGGGGCCCAACCTACTCGTCAATGCCCCGTCGAGTGGCGGTTTTAGAGGCCAAACCGCCGCGTCGGGCTTCAACGTCGGCAGAAGCACCTGTGACGATGATTTTGGCGGCACTTCGGGCGCTGCGCCGGTCGTGGCGGGCGTCATCGCGCTGATGCTGGAGGCCAACCCCAACCTGACATGGCGTGACGTGCAGTACATCCTCATCCACAGCGCCGAGCGCAACCGCCCGGGTCACTCGAGCTGGCGGCAAAACGCCGCAGGCTATTTCTATAGCCACTTTTTCGGCTTTGGGCGCGTCGATGCCACCCGTGCCGTCGATCTGGCCAGCCGCTGGGACAGCGTACCCGCCAACCTGCCACCGCTCACCAACATCAACACCCAACAAGCCAACATCCCCGATGCCACCGGTTTCGGGCGTGAGGCGGGCGTCTACCAAACCACCCTCGACATCGCCGAGCAACGGATGCTCGAACACGTGCAAATCACGGTCAATTACACGGCGGCGCGGCGCGGGGATTTGCGCTTCGTCTTGACCTCGCCCAGCGGCACCCGTAGTGAGTTGCTCCCCCCTCGCCCCAACGACAACGCCAATGGTAGCCAAGGCATCACGTGGACGTTCTCGTCTAACGAGTTCTGGGGTGAGTCATCGCAAGGCACATGGACGCTCCAAGTCGAAGACCACGTCCAAGGCAACCTCGCCGCGCTCACGTCATGGTCGCTCACGCTGCACAACATCGCCTATCAGCCGCACGTCCTCACCGATACCGGCGTGCGCGTGGGCGTGGCCGGCAGCACCGAGACCATCGCCCCGGTGGTGATTGCGCCGCCCAGCACCACCGCGCAATGGTTGCGGATGGAGACCAACGGCGCCGTACCGGTCAATCAGCCGCTGAGCTACACCGAGGGCAACACCGAGTATGTCCTGCGCAACACCTTCAACAGCCAAGCCTATGACTCCGGCGTGGTCGTCCTAAGCGGCGTGGCCAGCATCCAGCTCAGCGCCAACGGCGACCTAGAAATACCCAACCCGCGCACCACCCGCCGCCCCGCCGACTGGCACACCGTCTCGGCTTCGGGGCGTGACCGCCGCATCTGCGATGCCAACGGCTGTTACTATCGCCTGTTTTCCAACGGCAGCACCGAGGCCACCGAGCTGCGCCAATACGTCACCCGCCCCGCCGCTAACAGCCCGGTGCGCCTGACCTTCTCGCTCAACGCCAGCTTGGAGAACGCGGCGCACACCAGTGCGCGGGCGCGTGTCATCCTGTTCGTGAGCTATACCAACGGTCAAACCAGCCGTTGCCGCGTGTGGGTCACACCCAGCGTGACGCCGCAAAACGCGACGTGCAGCTTGACCACCACTGGCCAGCCCATCGCCTCCATCACCGCCGCCGTCCGCAACGTCACCCCCACCTTGGGGCACACCGTGCGGATTGATGACCTCGTCGTGACGGCCAGCCAACCTTAACCATCAGAAGCCTGTGCTATACTGTGGGGGTGAATGAAGACCGCCTCACCCCCACGGTCAGGCGCGAGGACAAGGCAAACCGAGATGAACCGTATCACGTTGAAGGCTGGGCTAGGCGTGCTGTTGATGGTGCTGGTGCTCATCCCAGCCACTGCGCAAGTCGCCCCGCTCCCCTTCCCCGAGACCCCGCCGGTCTATGTCAACGAGTGGGCGGTTACGCTGGCGGCAGGTGCCGACCCAGACCAGACCGCTGCACGGCTCGGCATGGTCAACCTCGGTGCGGTCGGTGCCCTGCCCAACGTCTACCGCTTTGCCTACCCCGATAACGCCTTGCGCGCCCAAGCCGCCCCTGACCTCCGGCAATTGCCCGACATCGACGGTTTCGTCCAACAAACCGCGCTGGAGCGTGAGTTACGCGGTGTCGCCGACACCCTGACCGATCCGTTGTTCGCCAACCAATGGTACCTACGCAACACCGGACAGCTCGGTGGCACGGCTGGCAACGACGCCAACGTCGTGCCCGCGTGGGACATGGGCTATACCGGCGCGGGCGTCATCGTCGCCAGCGTCGATGATGGCCTGTGGTGGGCAAACCCCGACATCTTGCCCAATTACCGCGCCGACCTGAGCTACGATTACGCCCTCACCGACGACGACCCTGCCGGGGGTGGTCACGGCACCTCGGTCGCGGGCGTGATGGCCGGTGCCGACGACGGCGCGGCCTGTGGGGTCGGGGTCGCCTTCGACGCGCAGATTTCCGGTGTGCGCTTGTTCGGGGGCACCATCACCGACGCCAAAGAAGCCAGCGCCATCAGCCACCAAAACGCCGATATCCACGTCTATAACAACAGTTGGGGCCCCATAGACAACGGGCGGACGCTGGGCGCCCCGGGGGCGCTCACCGAGGCCGCCCTCCAAGCCAACGTCACCAACGGGCGCGGCGGGCTGGGCGCCATCACCGTTTGGGCGGCAGGCAACGGCACCACCAGCGATAACGTCAACGCCGACGGCTACGCCAATCACCGCACCGTCATCACGGTCGGCGGCAGCACCAACACCGGCGGCACGCCGTGGTATGCCGAGCCCGGCGCACCCATCCTGATTAACGCGCCCACCAACGGCGGCACCGCCGGTCTATACACGACCGGTTATAGCATCTCGACATGCAATACCGCGTTCGGCGGCACATCCGGCGCCGCGCCGGTCGTGGCCGGTGTGGTCGCGCTGATGCTGGAGGCCAACCCCAGCCTGACGTGGCGCGATGTCAAGCACATCCTCGTCGAGACCGCCGTCAAGAACAACCCGACCCACCCCGATTGGCAACTGAATGGGGCAGGGCGCAACATCAACCACACGTTCGGCTTTGGGCGGGTCGATGCAGCGGCGGCGGTAGCATTGGCCAGCACATGGGCGAACGTCGCCACAGAGACCAGCACTGCCACCCCCACTCAGCCGGTCAACACGGCCATCCCCGACGGCACCGGCGCATGGGTCAGCCAGACCATCACCCTATCGCAAAACCTCAGCGTCGAGCACGTCGATTTGGTCGTCAACATCAACCACGGGCGGCGCAGCGACCTCGAAATCGAGCTGGTCTCGCCCAGCGGCACCGTCAGCCGCATGATGTATGGCCGCCAGTTCGACAGCGGCGCAAACTTTGCCCAATGGCGGCTCTCCAGCGCCCGCCACTGGGGCGAGGCCTCGGCGGGCACATGGACGGTGCGCGTGCGCGACATCATGGGCGGCACCACCGGCACATGGCAAAACTGGCAACTGACCGTCTATGGCACCGTCCAAGACCGCTATGCGCTGTTGCCCAGCCCACGCTGGCAATCGACCGACCTCGCGCCGTTCCAAGTCCGCAACCCGTCCCGCGATCAGGTCGTCTGCAATGGCAACCACGCGACGGCTCCATGCGCGTTCCGTTTCATCGGCAGTGCCAACGAGCAAGCGGTCTTGACCGCCAGCTTCCCGATCATCGGGCGTAACCTGCCGCTATCGGTCGGGGGCACATGGGAAGTCCGCGGGCAAGCCAACATCGCCCCCAATGCGCGGGTACGGGTGATCGTCCGCCAATATTATCCGGTCGGCAACGGCTGGGTGCAGTTCACCACCCACCGGCGCACCCTCAACGCCACCGCAGGCTGGCAAGCGTTCGCCTTCGATGCACCGCTGGCGCGCCCCGACATCGCATGGGTCGAGGTCTCGTTCGCCAACCTCACCAAGACCAACGCCCGCGCATGGCTCGACGATTTGAACGTGTATTATCGCCCGACCAGCGCCCCTGCGCCGTTGGC
>JALONY010000307.1 GCA_025454715.1 Anaerolineae bacterium | reverse complement strand
GGAAATACCGCTGTCCCTGAGCCTGTACGGATAATACCGCAAGGGAGCACAAAACCAGACATGCGAGGCGATTGAAGGCAGTGAACATCGGTCAGTTTCTCCCTTTGGGTGCAGGCTGACGCCACGACCTTATCATACCCCCGCCGCTGGATTCCGAACCCGCCGCAGTCCCCCAAACGCAAACACCCCCGCAGGGTATGCGAGGGTGTTTGCTGGTGTGGACCTAGTGAGATTCGAACTCACGACCTTTTCAATGCCATTGAAACGCTCTCCCAGCTGAGCTATAGGCCCGTTTGTGTGGTGCTGGAATGGTTTGTATTCTAGACGCCCCTGCCGCGCCTGTCAAGCGTGAGGTTTGCCATATGTCCCGATTCGGTTTTTGCGGTACACTACACTGCATTCATCTTGTTCTGTCCTGATTCTTGTTCCCTCTTTCCCCTGTGAGGCGCGTGTGGCCGGCGAAAACATCCTGATTGTGGACGATGCACAGCAAAACCATCACTTCCTGAACGATTATGTGCTGCTGCCCAACGGCTTCAAGCCGATGAGCGCCTATGATGGCGTCGAGGGCTTTCAGATGGCCATCCGCCACAAGCCCGACCTCATCCTGCTCGACCTGAACATGCCGCGCATGGACGGCATGGAGGTGCTGCGCCAGATGAACGCGCACGCGATGGACATCCCCGTCATCCTGATGACGTTCCACGGGAGCGAGGATATCGCGGTCGAGGTCTACCGCTTGGGCGTGCGCGATTACGTCATCAAGCCGTTTTACCCCGATGAGATGCTGCGCGCCATCGAGAAGAGCCTCGCCGAGACCCGCCTGCGCCGCGAGAAGGACTCGCTCATCGAGCGCTTGATGCACGCCAACCGCGAGCTGCAAAGCCGCGTGACCGAGCTAAACGTGCTGTATGGGGTCGGCAAGAGCGTGGTGGCCTTGCAGCCCATCGACCAATTGATGACCCGCCTCGTCGATGCGGCGGTACAGATGACCGGCGCGGAAGAGTCCTACCTGATGCTGGGCGAGGGCGATAAACTGATGCTCCGAGCGGTCAAGCGGGGCGAGCAAGCGCGGGCGCAATTGGTCAATTTGGCCGCTACCGACCCCATCGCGGCGCAAGTCATCAAGACCGGACGCCCGATTGCGCTGGATGGCGAAAAGCTAAAGCGCGTCCCGGGCGCGCCGCAGAGCGCGGCTTATGCGCCGCTGGTGATTCAAGAGCGGGCGTTCGGGGCGCTGGGCGTGCGCAATGTGTCGGTCGGGGCATCCACCTTCGGCACCAACCATGCCGCTCTGCTCAGTGCGTTGTCCGATTACGGCGCGATTGCGATGGAGAACGCTCGCAACGTCGAGCGCCTCAGCCGGTCGTAAGGCCGCTATACCACCCGCATCAAAAAGCGCGTGTGAGGTCACCCTTCACACGCGCTTTCTCGTCGTATCTTATCGCTCGTGGCGATGCCTTACGGCATCATCAAGACCTTCTCGACGCGCTCCAACGCCCAGTCGATGTCGGGCTTTTGGATGGTGAGGGGCGGGGCAAAGCGGATGACGTTATCGTGCGTCTCCTTGCACAGCAAGCCCTCTTCCTTGAGCGCCTCGCAGAAGCGGCGCGCACCGCCCGCCTCGGGGTACAGCTCCACGCCAATCAGCAAGCCCTTGCCGCGCACTTCCTTGACGTGCGCCGACTCGATGCGGCGCAAGCGCCCCATCAGGTACTCGCCTTGGTTGTGGGCGTTCTCGATCATGTTTTCTTCGGTCAGCACGCGCAACGCGGCGCGGGCGACGGCTGCCGCCAGCGGGTTGCCGCCGAACGTGCTGCCGTGGTCGCCGGGCTTGAACACGCTCATGACCGGCTCGTCGGCCAGCATCGCGCTGACCGGGTAGAAGCCGCCCGACAACGCCTTGCCGATGGTCACGATGTCGGCGCGCACGTCCTCGTGCTGCACGGCGAACAGCTTGCCGGTGCGCCCCAAGCCCGATTGCACTTCGTCGGCAATCAGCAACACGTTGTGTTGGGTGCACAGCTCACGCACGCGGCGCAGGTAGCCGTCGGCGGGCACGATTACGCCGCCCTCGCCCTGAATCGGCTCGACCAAGAAGGCGACCGTGTTGGGGGTGATGGCCGCCTCGAAAGCCGCGGCGTCGCCGAACGGCACCATCTTGAAGCCCGGGGTGAACGGGCCGAACCCGTCGCGGTATTGCGGCTCGGGCGAGAAGCTGATGATGGTGGTGGTGCGCCCGCTGAAGTTGCCGTCGCACACGATGATTTCGGCCTCGCCCTCGGGCACGCCCTTCACCTTATAGCCCCACTTGCGCGAGGCCTTGATGGCGGTCTCGACCGCTTCGGCGCCGCTGTTCATCGGCAGCATCTTTTGGTAGCCGGTCAGCTCGCACAGCTCTTGCGCCATCAGCGGGTATTGGTTGTTGCGGAAGGCGCGGCTGGTCAGGGGCAGGCGGCTGGCCTGATCGACCATCGCCTTGAGGATGGCAGGGTGGGCGTGGCCTTGGTTGACTGCCGAGTACGCGCTGAGGAAGTCCAGATAACGTCGCCCTTCGACATCCCAAACCCAGATACCCTCACCTCGCTCCAAGACCACGTCGAGGGGTTTGTAGTTCTTTGCGCCATACTTGGCTTCGAGAGCGATGTATTCTTGCGCGTTCACGTGTCATCCTTTTTGGTCACGCTTTTACCGAGGAACTCGATTGTAGCATGAGCATGAGGTTAGCGGTATAGCCGCAAACCGCTTTTTCTTTCTTTGACTCCACCGGTGGTCGCTGGGCGCTAAAGCACCCAGCTAAAGAAGAGCAAGCCCACAAGGGGCTGGGGTATCGGCGTTAACACCTTATCTCAGGCGCTGTATTTGTTCGTCCATGCGTGGGTTTCGTCTTACACCCCCATTCCACACGCCCCGTAGGGGCGCAGCGTGCTGCGCCCGCTCAACCGAAATCCCGAATCAGCGTCGTGCGGGGCATGGGCGAGAGGTGGCCGCTGGTTTGGGTATCAACCTCATTTCATGTTAGGCGTTTCTTTGACTCCACCGGCGTGCGCTGGCATACTTGTAGTCATTGTGTCGGGTGTTCATCCACCAAACCCGTTGAGGAGCGCTGTGTATGTTTTTGAGCGACCGTGAAAGCCGTGGCGCCTTCGCCGCGATGTTTGCTACCGCCGCCGTCATCGTCGGCATCAACCTTGCCGTCAATGCCGCGGGCTTGCCCACATGGGCGACCGTGGCCGGCCTGATTTGCGCGGCGTTGGCCGCTGGATTGTGGGT
>JALONY010000306.1 GCA_025454715.1 Anaerolineae bacterium | reverse complement strand
ATACGGGCGCAGTACCGCCGGAATCTCGACGCTGCCGTCGGGGCGCTGGTAGGTCTCGAGGATGGCGATAATCACCCGCGGGGTGGCCAAGCCGCTCCCGTTGAGCGTGTGGACGTACTGCGGCTTACCGCCGTCGGCGGGGCGGTACTTGATGTTGGCGCGGCGGGCTTGGAACGACTCGGTGTTGCTGCACGAGCTGACCTCCAGCCATTCCTTGCACCCGGGCGACCACACCTCGAGGTCGTATTTCTTGGTGGCGGTAAAGCCGAGGTCACCGGTGCAGATTTCGAGGCGGCGGAACGGCAAATCGAGGGCGCGCAAGATTCCGGCGGCGTCCTCGGTGATGCGCTCCAGCTCGGCGTAGCTGTCCTCCGGCTTGGCGAACTTGTACAGCTCGACCTTTTGGAACTGGTGCACGCGCTTGATGCCGCGCACATCGCGCCCGGCGCTGGTCTTCTCGCGCCGGAAGCACGGCGTATGCCCGACCATGTTCACGGTCAGGTCGGCCTCGTCGATGACCTCATCGCGGTACATGTTGGTGATGGCGACCTCGGCGGTCGGCAGCATGTACAGCTCGGCCTCGGGGTCGCTATAGACCACATCGCGGAACTTGGGGAACTGCCCAGCGCCGTACATCATGTCTTCTTTGACCATGAACGGCAGATAGCACTCGGTGTAGCCGTTGGCCAGCGCGCTGTCGAGGAACAGGTTGCCCAATGCCCGTTGCAAGCGCGCCCCCCACCCCTTCAGGATGTAGCCGCGTGAGCCGACGATTTTCACCCCGCGCTCGAAATCGATGATGTCCAGCTTGGGGCCCAGCTCCCAGTGCGGCAACGGCTCGAAGTCGTACTCGCGCAAGCGCCCCTCGGCAGGCCACGGGCGGTTGTCGGCGTCGCTCTCGCCATAAATCACGCTGGCGTGCGGCAGGTTGGGCACATACAGCAGGTGCTCGTTGAACTGGTCGTCCAACCCCTTCAGTTGCGCGTTGAACGCCTCGACCGTCTGGCCGAGGCCGCCGACGGCCTTCTTCAGGTCGTCGAGGCTGGCGGCAGGCGACCCGTCGAGGGCGGCGCCCCCCTCCATCGCCTCGACCGCCGCGCTCAGGTCACCGCGGGCGATGGCCGCCACGACCTGCCCAGCGCGTTGCTGGCGGGCGTCGTCGGTCAGGCTCTTATCGCCCAGCAAGCGCCCGATGCTCTTGTTCAAGCGGTTGCGGTTGGCTTGGAGCGCCTCGCTTTGCGCCATCAACCCACGGCGCTCCTTGTCGAGGCGCAAAATCTCGTCGATGCGGCTGGCGGCGGCCTCGTCTTGCAGGCGCAACAATTGTTGCTTGACGAAGTCGGGTTGTTCGCGGATGAGGGACAGTTCAATCATGAGCCGGAGGTGCCTTTCGGTGGGGTGGTCGGGTCGTCGAGGTCGTCCGCGGGCAGCGGGCGCGAGAAATCGAGGTACAAACGTAAAAACACGAACGCAGCGCCGATGATGAGCACACCGGCAATCAGCGCTTCCCAAATATCGCGGGTCATGAACTCCAAACGCACGGCACTCCTCCTGTATGCGCCCCTCTCACGGAAAACGCCCCGCCCAGAAGCCGGACGAGGCGCAGTGTGTGATGCTGACGAGAGCCTCTGGGGGCGGGCAAAGCGCGTGGGGTTAGGCGGGCGTACTGCCCGACGACGACCCAGCGGCGGACGGCAACGTCAGGCTGAAGACCGTGCCCGCGCCCTCGGTGCTGTCGAACCAGATCCGTCCACCCATTGCCTCGACCTCGTGTTTGCACAAATATAGGCTCAGCCCATAGCCGAACTCGCCCATGATTTGGGGTTGGCGGGCGCGCTGGAACGGCGCGAACACCCGCTCGCGCTCGCCATCGCGGATGCCGTAGCCCTCATCGGTGATGTCGAGCTGCACGATGCTGGCCTTGCGAAACGCCGCGAGGCGCACGCCGGTCGCCCGCATACTGTACATGATAGCATTCGCCAAAATGTCGTGCAAGACACGTGTGAGGTGCACCGGCGAGGCCTCGACCGCGAGGCCGTCCTCGACCTTGAGCGTGATGCGTGAGCGCGCATCGCTGACCTCGGTCTCGGGGTCAACCGGCAGGGTGCGGTTGACCGTCTCGATCATGTCCTCGAGGAAGGTGCCCAGCCCGATGCGCCGCCGCCCAGCGCGCACTTGCTCGCGCAATAACCCGACGCGGACGGCGCTCAGGCGCTCGACCATCGTCATCAGGCGCGTGGAGCGCAACATCTGGACATCGACGAGGCGGGCGAAGCCGGTCACGCGCTTGGCCAATTGGTCGGGGGTATCGGTCGGTTTGCGCCCGTTGAGCACCTGCGCCACCAGCCGGACGTGCCCGCTGGCCGACTCGATCGAGGTGCGTAATTCGTCGTTGAAGCGCTCCAAGATTTCGGTCACCGGTTGCCAGTCGGGTTGTTCCATGGTCAGCATGGTGTACAGCACGCCGTCACTGCCCGGCACGCCCGAGACCCAGCACGGCAGCACCTCGCCCGCACGGTAGGTGCGGAAGCGGGTCGGGCGACCGAGGGTGAGGGCTTGGTTGCGCGCTGACTCGAGGGTGTGTTTGGGGTCGGGCAGTTGTTGGTTGAAGAGCACGACCGCCGCAGACCAGCCGGCCTGCCGGATGACGTTCAAATCGGTGCCGAGCATCGCCCGCGCCGTCAGGTTCTCCAAGACCAGCTTGCCCTCGGGCGAGAAGGCGAGGATGCCCTGCCCCATCCCGTCGAGGATGGCTTGTAAGTCGGGGGTGCGGCTGAATGGCGTCACGGGGGCTCCGGGGAGGGGTGCGAGGGCATCGGCCTAGCTGGAAAATGGGTGGGGCGCGCACGGTGTCGTGCCCATCCCCACCCATTGTAACAACTTGCGCCGATTCCAGCAGGTCGTGGAATCTTAATCCTACTATTCCCGCCCCTACGCTTGCTCGTCGCGCATGTGCGGGAACAGCAGCACATCGCGGATGCTGTCTTGGTCGGTCAGCAAGATGGCGAGGCGGTCGATGCCCATGCCGAACCCGCCCATCGGCGGCATCCCATAGCGCATGGCGCGCAAGAAATCGTCGTCCAGCAAGGTTTCGTCGTCATCGCC
>JALONY010000305.1 GCA_025454715.1 Anaerolineae bacterium | reverse complement strand
CGAGAAGCCCAAAATCTTGATTGACAGCGACATCATCACGGTCGGCTCGACCATGCTGCAATACCGCATCGGGCGCTGACGCCACCCACTCCTCACCCCCTGTATCCCTCTCCCATGCAAGCAGGGCTGAGGGGGCAGAGCGGGTCATACAGGGTCGGAGCGTGTGTTTTGGGCTCTGGTTGCCCCCACCCGCCACACGCCCCGTAGGGGCGCAGCGTGCTGCGCCCACTGGCAGGGCGAAGCGTCGATGTAATAGGTCTGGGGCGAGAGGTCGATGGGCTGAGCGAACGTCAAGCGGTAGCCGTGGCGCACCAAGCGTTGCGCGTCACGGGCGAGGGTGGCGGGGTCACTGCTGACGTAGACGATGCGCTTGGGGCACAGGGCGGCCAGCCCGTCGATGACCGCGAGGCTCAGGCCGTCGGGCGGCGGGTCGAGGATGATGCGGTCGAGCGTGCCCGCCCATGCCTGTACCACGTTTTCGGCGCTGTCTTGGATGACGGTCACGCCCTCGAGGTCGGCGAGGTTGTGGCGCGCATCGGACGCGGCGGGGGGGTGCGACTCGACGAGCGTGACGGCACCGGCGCGCTCCGCCGCCACCGCGCTGAAGAAGCCGATGCCGCCGTAGAGGTCGAGCACCGCCTCGCCACCGCGCAGGTCGAGTGCCTCGCGCACCACCTGCATCAGGTTGACGAGCTGGGCGTGGTTGGCGCGCACGTAGCTGCCCGCGTTGGCGCGCCATCGCCGCCCGCCCGCCTCAATCGTCAGCCACAAATCGCCAATCAGGTTGACCGGCGTGTTGTCGGGCAGCAGGATGTTGACGCTGAACGGAAAATCGACCTCCAGCTCCGGCACGTCGTCGGGGTCGGCGATGCTCAGGATGAGCATGGCTTGGCCGTCACTGCCCCGCGCCAGCTTGACGCGCTGCAAATTGGCGTCTTCCAGCGCGAACTGGTCGAAGATGGGCAACAGGTCGGGGTGGAGGATGTGGCAGACCTCGATGACTTGGGCGCGCCCCTCGACGTTCGAGGCGAGGGCGAGGCCGTCTTTGGTCGGCAAAAAGCTCAGGTTGCTGGCGTAGCCCCATTGCAGCGGGCTACGCAGGGTCGGGCGTAGGGCGGCCTCTAGCGTGGCGTCGTCGAACCCGCCGACGCGCCCGAGCTGGTCGGCCAAGATGTCCTGCTTCAGCAAGAGCTGGGCTTCATAGGCGATGAATTGCCATTGGCACCGCCCGCACCGCCCGGGGCCGAAGTGTGGGCATTCGGGGTAAATGCGGTCTACCGAGGCCTCTAGCAGGGTGGTGCCCTCGCCGAACCACACGCGCCCGCGCTCGGCGGTGATGCGGGCGCGCACGCGCTCACCCGGTAGGGTATAGGGGATGAAGATGGTGCGCCCCTCGGCACGCCCGATGGCCGAGCCGCCGTGCGCCATGGCGAACAATTCGACCTCGACCGACTCGGGCGGGGTGGTGTTGGGGGGTGGGGTGCGTTGCTTGCTCATGGCTGGGGCAACCGTAACCCTTCGTTCATGACCATGCCGACCAAGCGGCGCAACTCGGGCGGCATGAAGCCGTCTTGGGCGTTGATGGTGCGATCGACATCGCCGCTGGTCACGGTGACGCCGTAGAAGAACGGGGTGGGCGCGTCGAGTGGGATTGGGCCGAGGAATATGGCATCGACCGTGAAGAATTGGAACGAGTCAATCAGGCTGGCCAGCTCGTCGAGGGTTTGTTGGGCGGTGGTGCCGGTGCTGGTGCCGCGCATCACGGTGCCGTCGCGCCGGATGGTAATCGTCTCGACCGGCGGGGTTTGGCCGTCGGTGAAGGCGGAGCCACCGGTGCGGACGACCACGATTTGGTCGAACCCGCTGGGTGGGGGCACCACCTCCTCGGTCGGGAGGATGATGCTGGGGTCGTTGGTCGGGAAGACCTCGGGGATGAAGGTGGGGTAGATGGTGATTTGCAGGTCAACGGTGGGGATGAGGAGCGCCACGGGGTCTTCGGTGGGCAACGGCAAGGTGGCCTCAGGGGTGGTGTCCGCTGGGCTGGGCTGGGTCGGGGCGTCGGGGGTGGCCGTCGGGGTGGGGGCAGGCTCGCCCGCACACGCCGCCAGCACCCACACCACGCACGATAACACGAACAGTCTGGGGAGGGTGTGTTTGTTCATCATAGCCTTCAGTGTGGCGCAAAAGCGGACTTGTGACAAGTGAACTTTGGCGGGATTCGGTATAATAGGCCGGATGTGAGATGACGTTGCCCCTCACGCCGCCGCCCCCACGGGGGACGCGGGCGGTGAGCAGGCTTCAGGGGGCGCATCCTCGCCTCTGGTCGTCACGTTCTCTCCCCCGCCAAGAGATGAAGGTGCGCGGCAACCCGCACCGGCGCATCTCGGTATCGGTGGGGCTTTTAAGGCGTATGATAGGCCGTGGATAGTGAAAGGGACGCGCTATGATGATGACAGGGATAAAGCGGTGGGTCGCGCTGTGTGCGGTACTGCTGGCTGGGTTTGGCGTGCTGGCCGCCCAAGACAACACAGCCACCACCTTCGAGGCCAACCTGCGCGCCGACCTCGACCTGCTGGCCGGTGTGGTGTTCGCAGGGGAGCTGCCCGAGCCGTGGACGGCCAATACCGACCCCTCGACCGCCAATTTTATCGCGGACTTGTTTTTCGACAATGAATTGCTGGCCAACGCGGTCTTCGGCGACGGCGTGCGCCCCGATGAGTGGTTCGGGGCATCGTCGCCCAACCGTGGGCTGGTGGCGCGTAACCTGCGCCACGACCTCGAGGCGACCGCCAGCTTTTATTATGCGGGCAACACGCGCCCAGAGGGCTGGGCGGGCGCGCCCGCCGGTGTGCGTTGCGACCGCCTGACCCAGACGCTCATCCTCGTGCTTGGGCGCGATTACCAGACCACCCCGACCACGCTCGAGGCGGTCGTCGATTATTGCGCCGCCGTGCGCTCGGAGCTGGAAGACGCGGTCTATTCCGACCTGTTGCAAGCGCTGGGCACCCAATTGCTCGACCCCGAGGTGATTGGCGGGTTGCGCGGCGACCTCGAACGCTTGGCCGATGAGCGGCTCGGCCTCGAGACGCGCCCCGCCGGTTGGATTGGCAACCGTGACGCGGCCTCGCCGACCTTCTTGAGCGACGTGTTCGTCGATTTGGGGCGCTTGGCCGACAACCAATTGGGCACCAACGTCCGCCCTGAGGGGTGGGGTGGGGTCATCACCACCTCGCCGCAACCGCGTTGACCTCGAACTATTGACCGACGCGGTGCTGGGCGAGGGCGTGCGCCCCCGCGGCTGGCAAGGCACCGACCCGCTGGCGCGCTGCACCCCTGAGCTGCAAACCGTGGTCGCGCTCATCGAGGCGCGCTATGGCAGCATCCGCGAGGGGCTGGTGACCGGCGAGGGCGAGGGCGAAGGCGAGGCTGCGCCCATCGACGATACGGCCTATTGCGCGCAGGTCTTGCAACTGGCGGTGCAGAACGCCGAGAACCCGCCCGCCGTCGTGACGGTCGGTGAGGACGGCTCGGTCGATAGCCGCCTGCTGTACCGCTCGCGTGGGGCGTTCTCGTACCTCGACGTAGCGGCCATCCAGTATATGGGGCCGATGCCTTACGATATC
>JALONY010000304.1 GCA_025454715.1 Anaerolineae bacterium | reverse complement strand
CCCCCACCGACCTCGGCGCGGCGCAAGAACAACGCCCGCGTCTGGGCGGTGGCCGCCAATTCCTCGGGCGTGAACTGCCCCCAAAACGCCGTCGGGCTGACCACCCGCCCGATGTTGGCCTGCGCGTATCCGTTGAGGATGCGGAAGAACGCCTCACTGCCGAGGTCTTGCCGAATCTGGTGCAGCATCCGCACCCCGTTCAGGTAGACCGCGTTGATGTAGGCGCGCAGGGTGGTGAACTCATACACCGTGCTATCGACGAACCCCTCTGGGGCGTATTGCGTGACGCGAAACTGCCACCACCACTCGCTCAGGGTCGGGTAAAACTGCTCGATGAAGGCGTACTCGCTATAAGTCGAGAGCGCCTCGTCCAGCCACGGCGTCAGGGCGGCGTCACTGCCCACCTGTGTATACCACCACTGGTGCGCCACCTCGTGCACGGTGATGAGCATCAAGAACCCGTCGGGCTGGCCGGTATATTGCTTGAACCACGTCGTGCTGACGAACGCGAACCCGCTGAACTCCATCCCATCGGGAAAATCGCCCTGCACGATGACCATGCGGTCATAGGGGTACGCGCCGTAGAGCTGCGCGAACAATTCCAGCGAGCGCAACGTGACGATGAGGGCGTGTTGCGCGCCGTCTTGCGTGCCGCTGGCGGTCTGGACGACGGTATCGCCCATCGTATAGACCTCGACCGCCACCCCGTCCATCGTCACGTCTTTGGCGACCACGAAATTGGGCGACAAGCTGATTGAATAATCGCGGGCGCGGGGCAGGCTACCGCGATAGCGCCCGTTGCCGAACTCGGTGACCTCCCCCGGGGCGGCCATCAGCCACGTCTCATCCTGCACGCGCACCTCGACTTGCCAATCGGCGATGTCGAGCACGTTTTGCTCCCCGGCAAAAAACGCCTCGCGGGTAATCCACCCGCCATTGGCGCGCACCGCCACCGTCGGCAGCCAATGGCCGAGGTTGATTTGTCGCTCCGACCGCCCGAAATAGCCCTTGAACGCCTCGACCCCATCGGCCACCGGCGGCACCACGATGCGGAAGCGCAACGTCAGCTCGACAGCACAACCGGTCGGGAGCGGCTCGGTCAGGGGCACGGTCAAGCGCCGACCGGTCAGGGTGGCCTCGCCGATGCCCTCGCCCCGCACCTCCTCCAACACGAACGAGTCCAGCCAATAATTCGGCTCGACGTTGAACACGAGGTCAGCCAACGGCATCGCCCCACGGTTGAGGTAGCGCGTCGTCTGCGTGACCACCGCCAGCGACTCGGCGGGGGTGATGTCGGCCTCCACGCGGTGCAGGGTCATCGGCGCATCGTCCGGCAACGCGCACAAATCGAGGTCGGTGGACTGCGCGGCGGGGGCGGGGTCGGTCGCGGTGGGTTCGGGGGTTTGGGTCGCGTTGGAGCCAGCCGGTGCCAGCGTCGAAATGCGCGACGCGAGGGTGGGCACTGCCGAGGCCGACGCGCTGAAGGTGGTGGCGGTCGGGCGCAGGGTCGGGGCAGGTTGCGCGAGGTTGCACCCGCACAGCGCGATGAGCATCGGAATCAGCAAGGACATACGGGCAAACATGGGCATCCAACGGGGGTGTCTTGGGCGTGCGCCCCACAGTCTACCACATCCACCCGCCCGCGCAGTGGGCGCAACCCTGACGCTGTGCCGCCCAATCAGTTGCCGCCGCCCGCCACATGTGCCATAGTTGCAGCATCTTGCGCTGTGTTATCCCACCCGTCGGAGGTCTCGCCTTATGTCCCGCCTCGCTTTGCGCCCCACCCTCGAAGGCTTGCGTATCCGCGAGAAACCGGTCGATGGCAAGCCCATCGGGCAACTCCGGCTGGATGAGACGGTCGAGGCGCTGGAGCCCGCCGACGAAGTGCGCCGCAAGCTGGGCACCACCGGTCAATGGTTGCACATCCAGCGCAAGGACGGCACGCTCGGCTACGTCGCCGCCAACCTGATGCGCGAAGACGCGCCCGCCCAGCCCGAGGCCGCCCAAGCCGGTCAACGCGCCCAGACCGGCGGCTCGCCCGAAACCTCGCGCACCGCACAGCCCAGCACACCCGCCATCACCGTCAGCGGCCTGTACGTCCGCCCGACCAGTGAGGGCATCCGCATCCGCAAACAACCGGTCGATGGTGAGCCGGTCGGCGCGGCGGGCACCCAAAGCACGCTCGAGGTGCTCGAACCGGCCAGCGACGCCCGCGCCAAGCTCGGGGTCAACGGCCAATGGCTGCACATCCGCACCATGACCGGCACCACCGGCTATGTGGCGGCGTGGTTCGTGGCCGAGGCACCCGCGCCGCTCGGCCTGTTGCGCGCCCGCGGGGTCAACACGGTCGGCGTCAACCTCGACCAATTTCACGCCCAAGGCACCCCCGACCCCGCTCGTCTGAGCGGCATGGGCTGGGTGCGTTTCGGCTACAACGTCAGCATGGGCAAGGGCAGCCAAGACCTCGAGGCGGCCTACCGGCTGTACGCCCCCCTCGCGGAGCGCTACGCCAAAGCCGGCCTCAAGGTGATGTTCACCTTCACCCACCAAACCTACGGCGAAGGCCGCGATGAATTTTGGCCGTGGCCGAACATGACCGACGACAAATGGCGTCGCCTGACCGACCGCCTGACCGAGATGGTCGCCAAAATCGTGCGGTCGTTCAAGGCGGCGGGCACGGTGGCCGCGTGGCAAATCTGGAATGAGCAAGACGCCCCGATTGGGGCGGTCGCCTCGGTGCCGATGAGCGCGCAGAATTATGGGCATCTGCTTGGGCGCACCCTACAAGCCATCCGCGCGGAGGACTCGACCGTGGCGGTCATCGGCGGCGGGCACACCGGCGGCCCCGGGCCCGGCAGCACCTACGCCACCCAAGCCATCCAAACCCTGCGCGCCAATTACCCCAACACCCTGCCGGACGGCATCGCCACCCACCCCTATGGGCGCGGCGCACGCCCCAATACCCGCTATGCCAATTTCGGCGACCTGCGCGAGGAGCTCAACGCCTATGGCGCGGTCTTGCCCGACCGCCCGATTTGGCTGACCGAATGGGGCGCGCTGGACAAAGAGGGCGACAACCCCAACGACATCGCCCAATATGCCAGCGAGTTC
>JALONY010000303.1 GCA_025454715.1 Anaerolineae bacterium | reverse complement strand
GACCGCCCCATGCCAACAACGGTTTGGGCTGCCCCATGCGCCGCGACATGCCCGCCGCGAGGATGAGCGCGGCGATGTCGCTCACAATTTGCCGCGCCGCGCCGCGATGAGCTCGGCCATGATGCTGACCGCGATTTCTTCGGGGGTTTGCGCGCCGAGGTCGAGGCCGATGGGCGTGCGGATGCGCGCCAATTGTTCAGGAGGGATACCGGCTTGGGTCAAGCGCTCGACCCGTTTGGCGTGCGTCTTGCGACTGCTCAGGACACCGATGTAGCGGGCTGGGCTGGGCAAGGCGAGGCGCAGGGCGGGGTCGTCGATTTTGGGGTCGTGGCTGAGCACCACCAGATAACTGTGCGCGTCGAGGCCGAGGGCAGGGAGCGCTTTGTCGGGGTAGGTGTGGTGGATGTGCGCGATGGTCGGGAAGCGCTCGCGGCTGGCGAAGGCGCTGCGCGGGTCAACCAAGCTGACGCGGAACCCGACCCGCTCGGCCATCTCGATTAACGGGATGGCGACGTGCGCGCCACCCACCACGATGAGGTGGGGGCGGGGCTGCACGACCTCGACGAATACATCATAAGCGCCCCATGTGGTGCGCTCGGTCTGGCCGCCGGTCAGCGCCGCGAACGCCCGAATGCTGAGCGCCTCGATGATGTCGGGGTCGCCGACCGCGTAGGGCAGGCCATCGGCATCCGCCACCACTTTCGTCCCCAAGCCGTCGCCATGAACGACTGTGGCGATGATGTGGGGCGTCTCGGCCTCGAGGCGGGCGCGCAACACCTCGAACAATTCGGGGTCGAGTGGCTCGACGTACACATCGACCTCTCCACCGCAGGCCAAACCGACCTCCCAAGCCGACTCATCGGCGACGCCGAAATGCAGCAAGCGTGGGGTGTAATCGGTCAGGGAGGTGATGGCCTCGTCGATGACGGCGCTCTCGATGCAGCCGCCGCTGACCGACCCGGCCATGTGGTGGGGCGGGGTGACGGCGAGGCGGGCACCGGCTTGGCGCGGGGATGACCCCCACGTCTTGACCACCACGGCGGTAGCGACCGGTAGGCCGTCGGATAACCATGCTTGAACGGTCGGGATGAGCTCACGCATCGGTGGGCTCCTCTGGGCTGGGCAAGGTGCGCGCCAAGCCGCCGAAGAACATGCGCGCCAACGTCATCACCAAGGTTTTGACCATACTCGGCGGGAAGGACTCGAATTTGCCGGTGGCGCTGGCGGTGCCCGCATAGCGCAGTTCGGTTTGGGGCGTCTCGGCCTCTGGCACGGGTGAGAGCGAGAGCAAGGCGCTGCCCTCGATGCGCGAGTCTTGGCTACCGCCGCTGATATTGAGGCGGAATTGGTCGGGCGCGGCGAGGTCGGACAACGAGATTTCACCGCCGAACTCTGCGCTGATGCCGATGAAGCTGAGCGAGATAATCGCTTGCCACGCGAGGGGCTGGCCGTCGATGGGGATGAGCTGGCGGACGCCGGGCATGGCGGTGGTGATGCGGTCGGGGTCGGTCAGGGCGTCCCAGACGGTAGGCTGTGGGTGATCGAAAACGTAGGTTCCGGCGATGTCCATCATAAGCGTGTGGTGGGGTTACAGCCCTTTTGCCAATAGGCCAATCAACGCGCCCGCAACGATGAGCCACGTCGCGTTGACCTTGAAACGGATGAGGATGGCGAGTGAGGCGACCGCCAAAGCGATGGTGAGCGGGTCAATCAGGGCGCTGATGCCCAGCTCGACCGTGACACCGGCCATCAAGCCGAGTGCGGCGGCGTTCACGCCGTCCAGCAGCAACGACAATACGGGCTGGCGGCGCATCCGCGGGATGAGCGGGTTGGTGAGCAAGACGAACACGAACGACGGCAAGAAGATGCCGACGGTGGCCAATATTGCGCCCAGCACGCCCTGCCCGATGCTGTCGCCGACCAGATAACCGACGAAGGTGGCGGTGGTGAACAAGGGCCCGGGGGTGAACTGCCCGACCGCGACCGCATCGAGCAACTGCTGGTTGGTCAGCCAGCCCAGCCCGTCCACGAAGTCGGAGCGGATGAAGGCCAACAACACGTAACCACTGCCGTACAAGACCGCCCCGATTTTCAGGAAGTTGAAAAACAGCACCGGCAACGAGACCGCGCTGACGGTCACTGCTGCACCGACTTGGGCGAACAGCGGTAACAGCCAGACGCTGAGCGGTGATTGGCGGTTGCGGACGCGCTGGTAGGCCAGATAAAGCGCGCCGAGGCCGAACAAGACCACGATTTCGTTGGCGCCGAGCAGGTACAGCGCGACGGCGGCGACTCCAACGACGATGAGGGGCGGGTTTTTGAGGGCTTTGCCCAGCAGGCCGTACAGCGCGTGCGCGACGATGGCGATGATGACCGGCTTGACGCCGTAGAGTAGGCCGTTGGCGGCGGGGGTGGTGCCGACTTGGACGTAGAGGGCGGCCAAAATCAAGACCAAGACCGCCGCAGGCAAGATGAAACACACCCCCGCCACGATGGCACCCTTCCAACCTGCCCGCACGTGCCCGAGGTGGATGGCCATCTCGGTCGAGTTGGGCCCGGGGATCATGTTGGTGACGCCCAGCAGGTCGAGGAAGTGTTCGTTGGTCACCCATGCCTTGCGTTGGACGAGTTCTTGTTGGAACAGGCCGATATGGGCGGCGGGGCCGCCGAACGCAGTCGCACCGAGGCGCAAGAACACGCGGGCGACCTCGCCCAGCGTGCCGGTTGGGGTGGGGGTGGGTTGTTGGGTCATGACTGTCCTTGGGTAAGGTTGGACGACAGGAAGTACTGAGCGCTGGCGGTGACGGCGGTCAGCATATCGGTGGCGCAGAAGTCTAACTCGACGAAGCCCCACGCGGCGTGTGCAGCGGCGAGCACGGGCGGGAAGTCCATCGCGCCCGTCCCTGCCGCCAGCATCGGGCTTTCGGGCTGATCGAGTGGGCCATCTTTGAGGTGTAGCAACGGGGCGCGTTCGCCCAAATCGCGCAGGAGGGCGGCGGGGTCGTGGCCAGCCAGCTTGACCCAATAGACATCGACCTCGAACGCGATGGACGGGGCGAGCAGGTCACGCAGGCGATACAGGGCGGGCGTGCCGCCGAGGTCGGCCAATTCCCACCAGTGGTTGTGGTAAGCGTA
>JALONY010000302.1 GCA_025454715.1 Anaerolineae bacterium | reverse complement strand
GCCTGCTTACGGCGGCGGAAGCACGCTGAAGCGCACCGGCGCGCTCTCGCTCACCGTTCCGTCCGGCAGGGTCGCCTGCGCCACCAAGCGATGCTCGCCCACCGCCAACGTCCACCACACCCGCGCCCCCTCACCCACCAGCGCACCGTTCAGCCAATAGCGGATGCGCGCTCCAGCGCTGGGTCTCTGGCGGAAGGGCTGGGCTGAGCTGATAGACCACGCCCGGGTAAGGCGTCTTGACCTGCACGCTGGGCTGACGCGCCAAGCGCGGCGCGTGTGTGTCGGTCGGCTGGGTGCCCTCGATGAACCACTCGACTCGACGTTGTGGGCAATCGGGGGTGGGCAACAGGCCGGTGGTGGCGCAAATCTCGACCTGTACCAACCCATCGGGGCGCACGAACGGCTCAGGCGGGGTGCCGGTCAGGGCTTGGCGCATCACGTGATGCCAAATCGGCCCCGCGCCGGTCAGGCCGGTCGCGCCGACCATCGGGCGGTTGTCGGGGTTGCCGACCCACACGCCCACCACCAACGATGGCGTATACCCCACCACCCAATTATCGCGGGTGTCGGTGGTCGTGCCGGTCTTGGCCGCGGCTGGCCGCCCGAGATTGAGCGGGCTGCCCAAACCGAAAGCGCCCGCCCGCGCCCGCGATGTCGGTGATGAGCCACGCCACGCGCTCATCCAACAAGCGCGTCGTCAGCGCAGGTGTCGGACGGGTGAACAACGTCTCGCCATCGCGCACCTGCACACGGGTGATGCTGACCGGCTCGACCCGATAGCCCCCGTTGGCGAAAACGGCGTAGCCTTGCGTCAAATCGAGCAAGCGCACCTCGCCACCCCCCAAGCGAGGTCGAGGTCTGGGTTGGTCAACAGCGACTCCATACCGGCTTGGGCGGCCAAGTGCACCAGCTCCGGCACGCCAATCGACTCGAGGGCGGCCACCGCAGGGATGTTGTAAGACGACGCCAGCGCCTCGCGCACCGTGACCCAGCCATGCTCCGCCCCGCCGAAGTTGTTGGGCACATACAGCTCGCCCTTGCGGGTGGTGAACGCGGTCGCCACGTCGTTGACCGCCGTCCCCGCCGTCCACGGCTCAGGGCGGGTGGGGTTCATCGCCGCCGCAAACGTGAACGGCTTGAGCGTGCTCCCGGGCTGGCGCAAGGCCAGCGCCGCGTTGACCGCCCCGCTGATGCGCGCATCGAAATAGTCGGGGCTGCCCAACAACGCCAACAGGTCGCCGGTGCGCGGGTCGAGCATGACCACCGCCGCGCTATCGGCCTCGGCAGGGGCGCGGTCTGGGCGGGTGGTGTCGTTGAGAAAGCCCAATTGTTGGCGCACCACGCGCTCTGCTAAGCGTTGCGCGTCAAGGTCGAGCGTGGTGTACACGTCGAGGCCGTCACGGTATAACCGGTCGGGGTAATCGCGCTCCAGTTGGGCGCGCACCATCATCACGAAATGCGGCGCTTGGATGGGGAACGGCGCGGACGCGAACGCCAGCGGCTCATCCAATGCCCGCGCCGCCTCGGCGGCATCGATTGCCCCGCGCTCGAACAACAGGCGCAACACCACCCCTTGCCGTTCCCGCGCCACCTCGAGATAGCGCAACGGGTCATAGCGCGCAGGCGATTGCAGCAGGCCAGCCAACAACGCGCACTCGGCCAACGACAACTCGGCGGCGGGCTTGGCGAAATAAGCGCGTGCCGCCGCTTCGATGCCATAGGCCAAGTTGCCGAAATAGGCTTGGTTGAGGTAAAGCGCCAGCACCTCGTCTTTGGTGTAGGCCGTCTCCAGCCGCACCGCCAACAGCATCTCTTGGAGCTTGCGCTTTAGGCTGCGGTCGGTCGCGTCTAGAAAGACCATGCGCGCCGCTTGTTGGGTGATGGTGCTGCCGCCCGCCAACACGTCACCCCCGCGCAGGTTAATCCATAACGCCCGCGCCACCCCTGCGAGGTCTACCCCGACATGGGCGTAAAAATGGGCGTCCTCGGTGGCGATGACCGCATCGCGGCAATGCTGAGGGATGGCCGAGAGCGCAACCGGCGTGTTGCGCCCTTGCTCAGGCGGCAAAATTTCGTACAACAATTCGCCGTTTCGGTCAAAAATGCGCGCAGACGGGCGCTTGAGCCCGTCTTGCAAGCGGTCGATGTCCGGCAGGTCGGGCAACAGCCACAGCATCAGCCCGCCCAAGACGAGCAGGACGGCCACCCCCACCCCCAGCCACAACCGTCGTGAGCGCAGCACCCGCCCAAATCGACCCAACATGCGGCGCGAGCTTAGTCCACCTGTCGGCGGTAGGCGCGCAAATCGAGCCAGCGCAACACCACCCCGAACAAGAAGCCGAGGCCGAACGTCGCCCCCACCCCGACCAACACACCCAGCCAGCCACCGATAGTGAAGGCCACCCACAACCCAATCACGATCATCAGCGGCCATTGCACCAGCCGCAAAATGCGCGCAATCGTGCCCTCGACCAAGCCCACCGCCGCGGTACCGACCGCACCGGCCACGGCACCGACCCCGCCACGCTCCGGCTCACGGCTGGTGCCGCGGCGCAACGACTGGGCACGCGCCCGAATGTCCTCAGGGTCGAGGCTGAGGTCATCGGCGGCGGGTGGGGCTTGGCGGTTGGCTTGCCCGCTCGGGGTCGCCGAGCCGGTCTTACGCAGGTTTTGGCGTGGGGGTTGTCCCAGCGGATCCATCGCGGTCATCTCCAATCGATTGCATCAGGTCGGTCGGTGTCACGCCGATTTCGGCCATGCGGCGGCGCGCCCGCACGGCAGCCTCGGCGCGGGTATCGCGCACGGCGTCGGTCTCGTCCATGATTTCGGCACCCAAGAGCTGCTCCAGCACGTCCTCGAGCGTGATGATGCCCGCCGTGCCGCCATACTCGTCGAAGACCAACAAAATATGCTGGCCTTGTTTCATCAGCACGTCCAGCGCCTTGTCCATCGGCAACGACTCGGGGATGGAATGAAGCGGGCGCTTGAGGTCACCCAGCACCACGCCATCGGCGTCGTCGGCCAACCGCCCGAGGATGTCGGTTCGCAACACGAAGCCGTCGATGTCGTCGATGCGCTGGTTGTAGATTGGGATGCGCGAATAGGGCAGGATGCGGTGCTTTTGCGCCACCTCGGCCACCGTAAACCGGCTGGGGAGCGCGAACATCACCGTTCGCGGGGTCATCGCGTCCGACACCTGTAAATCGCCGAGGCGCAGCAGGTTCTTCATCACCTTGTTTTCGTTCTCGTGAATCTCGCCCTCGGCTTGGCCGATGTTGGCCAAAGCCTCGAAGTCGGAGCGCGAGACGGTCGGCTCGTCCTCTTGCTTGCTGAACAGCTTGGCGAACCAGTTCATCCCAATCAGCAACGGGTACATGATGAAGACCATCGCTCGCAACGCATAAGCCGCGAACGGCAAGAGTTGCTTCCAGTAGGCCGCCCCGATCGTCTTGGGCAAAATCTCGGACAGCAACAAGATAATCAGCGTCAGGGCGAACGAAATCACGCCGAAGTAGGCCTCGCCGAACACGGCCACCGCCTCGGCACCGGCACCGGCGGCACCGATGGTGTGAGCAAAGGTATTGAGGGTCAGGATGGCGCTGATGGTCAATTCGAGGCGGGCTTTGTGTTGCTGCATCAGCACCCCGACCTGTTGGCGCTTGTTGACCATCGCCTCGATGTGCGCAGGGGAGGACGATAGCAGGATAGCCTCGAGCAGTGAGCACATGAACGAGAAGCACAGCGCGATGCTGATGTAGAAGAGGATGCCCCCTATCGAGCCGGTGACCAGCGGGGCATCGGTCGGAAGTGGGGCGTATGCCGCGAACGCGGCAGAGGAAATTATTCGGGCGTCCATACGTTCCTATCGGGCAGGCGGCTACACGCCACACACCCACGGGATGCGATTGCGGTTACTATAACACACTTTGGCCATGGGTGGGCAATCCCCCAGAGTTTAAGGCTTGATGTGTGGGGGTAGGTCACCCTC
>JALONY010000301.1 GCA_025454715.1 Anaerolineae bacterium | reverse complement strand
CGCCCGCCCGTACAGCTTCGCGGTCACGCTGTATAACGAGCGGGTCAAGGCGCAGCCGCAGCCCGAATCAGACCGGACGAACAATTACCGCCAAGCCCGTGCCCTGCAATACATCCGCGAGAACGGGCAAATCACCAACCGCGACTTCCGCGAATTGTGCCCGGGCGTCAGCGCCGAGACGTTGCGCCTCGACCTCGCCGATATGGTCGAGAAGGGCGTGCTGCTCAAGGTCGGGAGCAAGAAGGGCACGCACTACATCCTCAAGTCATAGCCCAGCGCGGTCAGCACCTGCGCCCGCATCAGCCGGTGTAGGTGCCGCGCAAACACCTCGGCATCGGGGTCGGATTGCCCGAATGCCCATGGCTGCATCATCCCAAAAAATGTGCCCGCCACCCCGCTCGCCACCACCGGCAGCGGGGTCTGAAACGCCTGTGCCCCAAACGCCGACGCCAACGCTTGCTCGAAATGGCGCACCAGTTGTTGCTGCATCTCGCGCTGGATGCGGTCAATCTCTGCGCCCAACTGGTAAAACATCGACTGGAAGCGGGCTTGCCCACCCACCATCTGCACGAACGCCAGCAACGCCGGTGACGGCTCGGCAGACAACCACGCCTCCGCCGTGGTCGCCGCAAAGCCCATCCGCTCGAAGCGCTGGGCGTGGACGGCCAAAAACACCTCGGCTTTTCCCTCGTAATAGCGATAGAACGTGGTGCGCCCGACATCGGCGCGCTCGGCGATGTCGGCCACCGTGACATTGGCATAGCCACGCTCTCGCACCAGCTCGACGAACGCCGCCTCGATGGCCCATTGCACTCGCCGCCCTTGTCGCCCTTCTCGCATGATGAACACCTAACCTGTTTTGTTCCGTTTGGAACAAGTCTAAAGGGTTGTGCTTTGAAATGCAAAACCTAAGTTTTTATGATGCGCTTATCGCAGATTTCTACAGGTTTTGAGGTGTTTTCTTGGGTCTTTACGAGTTCTCGTTGGTGTTGCACAACCTGACCCGTTGGCTGGTGGTGGTGGTCATGTTGGTTGCTATCGGGCGGGCGTGGTGGGGGGTGTGGCGCGGCTCAGCATGGACGACTCTTGACCGCCGCTTGGCGTGGGCGTTCGCAATGCTGATGAGCGTCCAATTTATCTGGGGCGCGGTGTTGTTCTTGGTACCCGACGGGCTGGCACAAGCGGCAGTGCGGGACATGAGCGCTTCGATGAAAGTGCGCGAATTGCGCTTTTTCGGTTTAGAGCACCCGCTTCAGATGGTCATCGCGCTGGGGTTGGTGCACTTGGGCGCGGCACGCTCACGCAAGGCCAACGCCGACCGCACGCGCTTTCGATGGGTGGCGGGCACGTTCACCCTCGCGACCGTTTTGGTCTTGTCAGCCATCCCGTGGTGGCGTCCGCTCGTTCGCTCAGTCACGGTGGCCAATGCCCCGATTGCCTCCGTAAGCTTCTCCGAGGCACAACCTGACCTCGTCGGTGATGCGATGCGGGGCGAGGAGCTGTTCGGGCAATCGGTCGGCGGCCTCCCGTCATGCGCCACCTGCCACCTCATCGGTGAAGGGCGCTTGATTGGCCCCGGGCTGGCGGGCATCGCCCAAACCGCTACCACTCGCGCCACCGGTCAAACCGCCCGACAGTACCTACACGACAGCATCATCGCGCCCAGCCAAGTTATCGTCGAGGGCTACCCCAACGTCATGCCCGCCCAATTCGGCACCGTCTTGACCATGCAGCAGGTCGAGGATTTGGTGGCTTATTTGCTGACCCTGAACCGTTGAACCGACAAGGTATCTTCTGATGGCACAGCCCAAAGACCTCATCATCCGAATCGACCGGCACAAATGGCGGCAAACCCGCGTGATATTGCCGACCTTATTGACCCTCTTGTCACTCGTTGCACTTGGCCTCGGTGACAGCTTGAACCGCACGCTCACCCCCGCCCAGTTGCCGGCTCAAGCCGATGCAGTGGAGGCCGAGGTCATCCGCACACGCCCCGCCGATTACCCCGCACGCGGTGCAGACCTCAACCCCGCGCTGTATAGCCTCGAATTGCCGCCACCTCCGCTGGATGCCCTGCCCTATGATGTCCGCTCACCCCTCTCCAACGGGGACAGTGTGCCGGTCAAGAAGCGCTGGCTATGGGTGCCTGACGGTCAGGCCATCCGCGTCACAGCCGACCGTTTCGAGATTCCGGTAGGAACGACATGGTGGAAAGAGTTTTACATCGAGACCGACCGCGGCACCTTCTTGATTGAGCGGCGCATCCTTCAGCGGGTGGCCGTCACCCCGCGCAACCCAGAAGGCTGGGCGTTTTTCAGCTCACATCATGTGCCTGATGAAGCAGGTTCCGACCCACTCGTGTTCGACTCGGTTGGTGAAGAGGCATCGCGCTTCGCCTTCGCCCCGACCGATTGGCTACCGACCCAACCGCGGTTCGAGCCGTTGGAGGTGCGTTTTCGCGATGTGCGCGGCATAGATTATGGCTATGTGTTCCCGGGGGCGGTGCAATGCACGGTTTGCCACGCAGGCGCAACCGGTGCATACCCCAACGCCGCACCCGATTGGGTGATGGTCTTTGGCCTGCACCCCAACAACCTGACGCCCGACTCGTTCACGGCGTTGGTGGCGCGGGGGTGGTTGGTCGGTGCTGGTGCGCCATTGGCCGAGGCTCAGCCGGTCGGTGAGGGTGCCAGTTTCGAGCAATTGACCCTCGAGCTGAACGCGGTCTTGCGTAACAACTGCGCGTCATGCCACAACAGCGCACCGGTGGCGGCGGCCTCGTATAGCGCGTTCATCCTCGATCCCAACAAGGCCTATACGCCTGACGAGCTCATCGCCGTGCTTTCGGTACAGGGGGTGATGGTCGAAGGCGCGCACCCGCTGGTCACGCCCGGCGACCTCGCCAACAGCGAGGTTTGGTTGCGCTTGAATGGGCTGGCGGGTCGCCGTAGGATGCCGCCCGCCGAGGGCGGCCTACCCCACCCCGACCCCGACCTGCTGGCGCTCTGGGAGGCGTGGATTATGATGGCAGCAGCGGAGGGCTAACTCACCGCCGCCCGCCGCCATTCGGGCGGTTCTTGCGCAGGAACTCGGCCAGTTGCCCAAACGCCAAGAACACCGTGACCGAGTCGCCCGCCCGCACCACTTGGTCGTTGGGCGGGTGC
>JALONY010000300.1 GCA_025454715.1 Anaerolineae bacterium | reverse complement strand
GGCGCTGGCACCGGCGATATGGTCGGCGTGGTGGCCGAGGTAGACGGTCGCGCCCAGTTGCTCCAGATGGGCGGTTTGGTCGTTGGCGGCGCGGTCGCTGCCGCTGACCGGCACCCCGCGCTCCAACAAGACTTTGGCGATGGCCGAGAGGCCGGTGCCCCCGATGCCGACGAGGTGGATGTGCGTGCGGCTGGTGAGGGTGGTAAACGGGATGGCGGTCATGGGGTGTGGCTCCGATGGTGCGGGGAGAGAGGGGCGGGGTTAGTGCGCCGCCAGCCACCGCACGATCGGCGTGCCGTCGGCGTGGATGCGAGCGCGCAAGGCGGCTTGTGCCTCGTCGGGCGTCCCGAACTTCAGCACGCCGTACCAGTGCTCATAGCCCTCGATTTGAGCGGCGCGGTACGGGTCGGGGTTGCCGTGGCGGTCGTGGTGGGCGGCCAGCAAGTGCGCTTGATTGGACAAGCCGCTCAAGAGGCTGTTGGTCTGCGGGCGGGCGGCCAGCCGTGCGATGTGGTGATGCAGGTGCATCAGGGCGGTGCGGCGGGCGTCCCACTCGGCGAGGTCGTGGGCGCGGCGGGCGTGCAGCAAGCTGGGGCGCACGGCCTCGAGCACGGCCACGCGGGTATGGTCACGTAGCGCCCAGCCCAACGCCAAGCCCTCGATTTCGGCCATCAACGCGAACACCTCATGTGCCGAGTCGGGGGTGAAGCCGCGCACGCGCACCCCGCGCCGCGCCTCCCAGACCACCCAGCCCTCGCGCTCCAGCAAGTGCAGCGCGTCGCGCACGGCGGCTTGGCTGACCTGATATTTTTGCGCGATGGCCAATTCGACGATGCGCTCACCCAATGCGAACCCGCCCGACAAGACGGTCTCGCGCAGGGCGTCCGCCACGGTTTGGCCGAGGGTGGCGTGAGGGCTGCTCATTGTGCCCAATCCGCGCTGACGCCCGCGATGATGTCGAGCAATTGGCTGGTGGCGTCGCTCAGCGACAACACGCGGAATTGGCCGGTAGCGGTGCTGCTGCTGCCCTCGTTGAACAGCAAATAGGCGCCGTCTGGGCTGACGGCGAGGCCGCTGAGCCATTGGGGGGCGCTGTAGAGCGCCTCGGGCGGCTGGCCGCCGGTGCTGCGCCAGACCGTCGCCGCGTCGCCCTCGGTGCGGATGCCGTAGACCGTCCGCCCGTCCGCGCCGAACACCGGCCAATTGTCCATCACCGCGTTGTCGCTGATGGTCGTCAGGGTGCCGGTGAGCAGGTCGAGGCTGACGATTTCCCATGTACGCGCATCGCTGGGGTTGCCCAGCACGAACGCGAGGCGCGTGCCGTCGCGGTTGAAGGTCGGGCGGAAAGCGCGCTGGTCGGGCTTGCTGTAAATCAGGTTGACCGCGCCCAGCCCGTCGATGCCGACCTGCAAAATCGCCAGCGCCCCGTTGCCGTACATGTCCGAGGCGAACACCACCGATTGCCCATCCGGCGACCACGCGGGGGTAAACTCGTCGTGCGGGGTATCGAGGATGCGGCGCGGCTCCCCCCCTTGCGTCAGGTCGAGCACGTACAAATCGGAGTCGCCGCCGCTGTCGCTGACGAACGCCACCCGCGAGCCGTCGGGGCTGACGGCGGGCGCGCTGTTTTGGCTGGTGCCGCTGGTGAGCTGGGTGGCGGTGCTGCTGTCGCCCAGCGCCCGCCGAAACAGGTGCTGGGTGATTTGCGCGCCGTTAGCCACGATGCTGGAATACACGATTTGCCCGCTCCCGCCGAGGGTCGGGGTCGGGGTGCCGCGCAACGCCTCGAGCGTGGCGAGGCTGTCGCTGTTGCGGTCATCGGCGGCAATCTCGGTCTGGAGGGCACCGACCGGGCTGCTGGCGCTGGGTTGCGCCGCAGGGGTTTCGGGCGTATCGGCGGCCTCACCGCCCAAAAAACGTTGCCCGATCACCACCGCGCCGGTCGTGACCGCCGACAGCAGGGCACACCCGATGACCGCGCCGATGATGACGCTCCACCACAGGCCGCTGTTGCGCGGCTTGCGGCGCGGGGCGGCGGTCGGCGGGCGCGTCTCGACCTTGACGGCGCGCATGGCCGAGACCGGCGTGGGTGGGGTGGCGGTGTGCTGCACCGGCGGCGCAGAGAACTGCGGCATCGGGGCGGGGTGCACATGAACCGGCTGGGTGGCGGCGGCCAACGGGCGGCGGTTGGGCTGGGTGTCGTGTGGGTTGAATCCTGCCGGGTTCTCGACCGCCATGCGGAGCGCCTCGGTCAGCTCGGTGGCGGTCTGGAAGCGCTCCTCGGGGCGCTTGCGGAGCGCCTTGAGGATGACGTGCTCGACGCTGAGCGCGAGGCTCGGGTTGAAGCGGCGCGGGCTGGGCGGCTCGGTCGTGACCTGCATCACCGCGATGCTGTAGGGGGCATCGGCCTGAAACGGGCGCTGCCCCGCCAGCAACTCGAACAAGACCACGCCCAACGAGTACACGTCACTGCGCCCGTCCAGCGGCTTGCCCTGCGCTTGCTCGGGCGACATGTAGGCCGGTGTGCCGACCACCCCGTGCTGGGTGATGGTGACCTCGGTCGTCACCCCGTCACCGAACACGCGGGCGATGCCGAAATCGGTGATGTACGCGCCGCCCGCGTCGTCCAACAGCACGTTGGACGGCTTGAGGTCGCGGTGGAGGACGCCTTTGGTGTGGGCGTAATCGAGGGCGGGCGCGATTTGCTCGAAGATGGCCAGCACCCGCTCTTGGGGCAATGCGCCGTTTTGCAGGTAGGCGTCCAAAGAGCCGCCCGACATGTAGCGCATGGCGATGAACGGTTGCCCTTCATGCTCCCCGTGGTCATAGACCGGCACGATGGCGCGGTGCTCCAATTGGGCGACGATGGCCACCTCGCGCTCGAAACGCTTGAGGTATGCCTCGTCCTTCATTTGGTCGCGGGGCAGAATCTTGAGGGCGACCGTGCGGTTCATCGAGGTCTGGCGGGCGAGGTAGACGGTGGCCATGCCCCCGCGCCCGACTGCCGCTTCGATGATATAGCCGCCGATGGTCTGACCGATAAAATCTTCACTCATTCGGGGTGGGTTTCCGAAGCCGTTTCGTCGAAGCACAAACTGTGTCGATTATACGGCACAACTGCCCAATCCACACCGTCAACTGAGTCGAGCTGGGACGAGGGCGCGCTTATTCGGTC
>JALONY010000299.1 GCA_025454715.1 Anaerolineae bacterium | reverse complement strand
AGGGCTTCGTAGTCAAAGGCCATGCGCGGTTACGGGGCTTTTCGGTTGTGATACACCCGACGATTGTACCGCAGTTTGTGCGCGGGCGTAGGGTGGGGGAATACGGCGGCGCGCCGCAGGGGGTGCGGCGCGCCGGTTGGGGATGTTAGAAGTGGTTATTGGAGCGGTGGTTGATTTTACCGACGAGCGCTGTCGCAATACTGGACATACGTAGGCACTGCGCAAGCCGTGCGAAACTTGTAGCAATCCGCCTCGCTGATGGGGTTCAGGCTGGCCACGGTGTAGTAGGTGACACCGGCAAACGTGTTATTAGCGCCATCCATCTCGGAGTATCGTACTGTATTACTCGAGGCGACCTGCGAGTACGACCAGCTCTTCGCAGGGTAACCGTTGGCGGCGGCGCGGCACAGGCGGGCGTACACCGTCTTGCCCGCGATGTTCGAGCCGGTGATGCTCAGGCTGACTTCGGCGGTGTTGATGGCGATAGTACTGCGCGTGTCGCGGGCAAATGCGAGCTGGCCGCCACCCCCACCGCCTGCGGGGTTCTGGGACACGAAGTTGTAACGTCCCATCTGCGACACATAAATCAGGCGTGGCAAGACATAGCCAATCTCGCGCCACTGAACCGGACGTTCGCTTCGTGCAACTTCGTTGCCGTAGCGCCCATTGCACGGCAGGTTTGACCAAGCCACGTGCACGTGGCCGCCTGCGCCCGTGGCATGACCCAACAACGTAGAAACTTGGATCCACTGGCCGTTACTGACTGAGGCTGCAGCCCCCGTAGGTCGTGTCGGTGATGAACATCCCACGCTTGTCAGGGTTGCTGTTTTGCACGATGGCATACACCCGACCGGTCGTTGGCGAGAAGATGCGAAGATCGGTCGCGTTGCCGCCGCCCTGAGCACCGCAGCGAATGTCATAGGCACTACGCACGTCCGAGTACGGCCCAGTCCCCATCGGGTAGCGGTGAGCGGTGGTGAAGTTACCGCGCACCCCGTTGGCGCACGGCATCGGCGGGTTCATCACCGTCGAGCCAGCCGCCGGTGGCAAGGGCGGCTGGTTGAAGGCCTCGGGGATGGCTTCGATCACCCCTGAGCTGGTCTGCGAAATCGTGTTTTCATAGATCACAAGACTTTCGGCGGTGTCGGTGGCTGAGGTCGAAAGACTAATCGACATGGCCAGCACAATGATGAAGAACAGCGGAAGCACTCGTCGGAACATGGTTTGTGTCACCTTTCGCATGAGTTGTGCGATGAGGTGATTAAACCATGCAGCTCCACAAGAAAGGTCTCACCATGTGATACAGAAACAAGACTTACGCAGTTGAGGGAAAAGTGATGAGTAATTCTCTCTCAAACCTGCCTGAGGTGCGTCAGTGATACCAAAATTGGCTCACGCGGTGATACTCCCCCTCTCACTGCTCACTGCGGAATTCGGGCGCGATGTGCGCTTGGTCGTTGACCACCATCACCATCGGGTAGCCATCGGGGTCGATGACCACGCGGCAGATCGAGCAGTGGTAGACCAGCATGTTCGTCCATGCGTCCTCCCCGGCCTCCAGCGCCAGCGACAGCAGGTAACGGATGACGTTGCCG
Organism: Anaerolineae bacterium; assembly: GCA_025454715.1. Lineage (GTDB taxonomy): Bacteria > Chloroflexota > Anaerolineae > Aggregatilineales > Phototrophicaceae > Flexicrinis. Next base: position 2,365 of record JALONY010000299.1, on the reverse strand, counting down.
TGGCTGACGATCAGGGTATGGCGGTCGGGGTCTTCCTCGCGCAGGGCTTGGAACGTCTCGATATAGAACTCGAACACCGCTTGTGAACACGCCGCGACGCGCTCGGGCGTCAGGTGGGGGCGGTTCTCGGTAAACCACTCGGCATAGCGCCGCGCCAACGAGGGCACGCACTCCTCTAGCCGCGGGTCGGTCACATAGGGGATGGGCTCCGCCAACACCGCCGCAATCAGCTCCGCGGTTTGCTGGGCGCGCAGCAATGGGCTGGCGAGGATGACATCGACCCGCAACGGCTTGAGCGTGTCGCCCGTGGCCAACGCCTGCAATCTGCCGGTGTCGTTGAGGCCGCCGCCGTCCCCAAACTGCTTGTCATACTGCCCGTGACGCACCAATGTCAGCCAATGTCTGCCCATGCTTCCTCACTTTAACCAAACACTCATCTTAACCGATAAAGCCAGAACTGAGGGAAGAAACGGCGGTTTTGCCGTGCTTTTCCCCGTGTTTTCCCGTGCGAGACGGGCTTTCTTCCCTCAGGCCTCTTGCAAACACGCGAGAACCTCATATATTAAGATATAAGCGTTAAGGGAAAAAAGACACCAACAAAATTTTATGGTTTGCCCTTTCCGCCAAAAGAGCGTTTGTCTTGTCTGGTCTATCTTACCAAACACAAGGAGCAGCCACCGATGGCTAAGAAAGCAGCCCCCGCGATTGAGTTTTACGACGTGAAGACCCGCTCGAAGGTCAGCGTCGAAGTCTCCAACGTGAGCAAGACCACCTTCACCACCAAGAACGGCCAAGAGCGCTACGGCTTGCGCGCCAAGACCCCCGATGGTCGTTCGCTGACCAAGTTCGTCAGCAAGACCGACTGGGACAAGCTGGACGTGCCGGTCGAGAAGTAATCTCGGTAAAATCGAGACAGCGGGGTTGCCTGAAACAGCGGGCAACCCCGCTTTTTGTTTCCGATTAGGATTGTGTCCAACGGTCTTGGCGCTGTGTTACCATAGCGGGCAAGATGAGGAGTCGCTATGTCGTTGAGTACCCCGTTGGGCTTGCTGTTGCTGGCGGTGTTGCCGGTGCTAATCTACATCGGACGGCCACGGCACGCTTACCGCCGCACCCGCGACCTCGCGGCGCTGGCGGTGCGGTGCGTGCTGGTGGTGTTGCTGGTGCTGGCGCTGTCTGGCCTCCAGCTCACCCGCGGGGGCGACGCGCTGGCGGTGGTGTTCTTGGTCGATGCGTCCGATAGCGTCGGGCGCGCCCGCACCGATCAGGCCGTACAGGCGGTGCGCGGGCAAATCGAGCAGATGGGCGAGCGCACCAGCGCGGGCATCGTGCTGTTCGGCGGCGCGCCAGCCATCGACCGACCGGTGAGCGCCAGCACCACCCCAGACAGCGGTACGACCATCGTGTCCAGCACCGACGCCACCAACCTCGCGGCGGCGGTGCGTATCGCGCTGGCGATGTTCCCCGCCGAGGCCGGTAAGCGCATCGTCATCCTGAGCGATGGCGTGCAGACCGCTGGCGATGCCGAGCAAGCCGCGCAGTTGGCGGCTGCCGCGGGGGTCGAAATCGACTATCAGCCGATGCTGGTCTCTGCCGAGCCGGACGTGCGCTTGGTCGGGTTCGAGGCACCGGCCTCGGTCGGTGCGGGTCAGCAGTTCGAGGTGGTGGCCACCGTCGAGTCCGATTTCGACACCGACATCCGACTCGAGATTTACGCCGGTGCCGATTTTCTCGAAGGGCAAACCTATACCCTCGAGGCGGGCACGACCTCGCTGGTGCTGGGCTTGACCAGCCAAGACGAGGGGTTCCGCGACTTTACGGCGCGGGTCATCCCGCTGGAGGGTGACGGCTTCTCCCAAAACAACAGCCTCTCGGCCTTTACGCAGGTCACCGGCGCGGCGCGGGTGCTGTTGGTGGGCGAGGCCAGCGAGACGCAAGCGCTGGAGGCCGCCCTGACCGAGGCGCGCCTCGTGGTCGAGCGCCTGACCCCGGGCAGCCTGCCGACCACCTCGCAAGGCTTTGCCCAATACGACAGCGTGGTCTTGGCCAACGTCCCCGAGTTCGACTTGACCGACCAGACCGAGACTGCCCTGCGCGATTATGTGCGCGATGGGGGTGGTTTGCTGGTGGTGGGCGGCCCCGACTCGTATGCGCCCGGGCTATACCGCGATACCCCGCTCGAGGAAGTCTTGCCGGTCGAGATGCGCCTGTCCGACCCGCAACGCTTGCCCAAGCTGACGATTGCCTACCTGATCGACCGCTCCGGCTCGATGGCCACCGTGACCGACGCCGGCCAGAGCTTCATCGAGTTGGCCAAAGCGGCCATCGACAACAGCCTCGGGTTTTTGCAGCCCGACGACATCGC
>JALONY010000298.1 GCA_025454715.1 Anaerolineae bacterium | reverse complement strand
GGGGCGTCCAGCGCGCTCATCCATGTCGGCTGGGCGCTGGCCACGCTCCCGACGGTGGACGAGTAATTGAGCATCGGCACGGTGAAGGCGTCGTCTGGGGCGCTGGTGCCGGTGGCGATGTCGTAGGCGAGGTATGGATCGACCTCTTCGATGCGCGAGACGAGGCGTTGGGCGTCGGAGGGGCGCCCCGCACCCAGCCAAATGGTCGCCAGCAGTTGGTTGGCGCGCACGCAGTCGGGCAGTTCTTTGACCACCGCAACGGCGGCTTTGGCCGCGTCGATGGGCTGGGACAATTGGATGTAGACATCGGCCAGCAACAGGCGCAGGTCGGCGCGCTGGGGGGCTTCGGTCAGGGCGTCTTGCAAGGTCTTGACGGCTTGGCTGCCCAGCCCGCTCTTGAGCTGCTGGCGGGCGACCATGTAGGGGGTATTGGGCAATTTGGCATTGGCGCGGTCATGAAAAAGGCGGTAGGCGTCGCGCAGTAGCCCGATGATTTCGGCGTCGTTGGGCTCGCGCTCATAGGCGCGCTCCAAGAAGTAGATGGCGTTGTCGCCTTGGCTCCGCTGACGATACACCCAGCTGATGCCGACATAGGCCGCGACATCTTGAGGCGCAAAGGCCAAGACTTGCCCATAAGAGCGCAAGGCCTCGTCGTATTGCCCGTTCTCGAATTGGGCTTTGGCCAGCTTGCGGAGGGCGTGCAGGTTCTTGGGGTATTTGCCCAGCACGTGCGCCGCGTGTGCCGCCGCCTCGTCGTATCGACGACGCGCCAACAAATCTTCAATGTAGGCATCGTATGCCTTGAGGGTGGTATCAGCCATCGCGCCAAGCTTTCCGAGCCGGTAAAATTTATCGTGGCCTCAGTATAACACATACAACAGCGGACGGCTTGCAAATGCACATGACAATTTTGACCCAAGTTCTGCATGTTCTGTCGTGGCTGGGTGCCGCGGTGCTCTTGGGGGGGAGTGTGTGGGGGGTGGGTGCACAACCCGACCAACCCCACCCGACGCTCGAAGACTTCTGGGAAGGGCGCGCCGAATGGCGCATCGATGTGGTCAACGTCGGCTTGCCGGTGGGCGAGAGCGACACGCTGAATCGGGGTGATGGGGTGTTTTGGTCGTATGTGCACGCCAGCACCCGCAGCGTCGGGATGGTCGATCAGTGCGGCGATCCGGTCGCGTTCCCCGGGTGTATGGCGCGCCTCGAGAGCACTGATGGCGGCGTGTCTTTCGCTTACACGTCGCGGGTGTGTAGCTTGCCGTGCCGGTCGTGCCCGTGCACCGACCAAGACGACCACACCAGCACGACCGAGTCCGCGCAACAATACCCACGGGTGGCCTATGACGGCGAGCGCTTCTATATGGCCTACGAATGGCACGCCCACACCATCCTCCGCACGTCCGAAGACGGCATCGTGTGGTCGGACTGGGTGTATTTGCGGACGCCCGGCGGCACGTTCCCATCCTCGTTTTCGCCGTGCAGCCCGACCGAGACGATTGGGGCGCACCCCAACATCCGCGGCGAGATTTACGATTGCCTGATTGGGGCGCCGCCCGGGCTATACATCGAGGGCGATACGTTATACGTGTTCGTGGCGGCGGGCTCGGCACCGGCGCACATGCGCTGTTATAAGGGCGATAAGCGCGGCGACCTCTCGAAGCTCAGCCTGTGCGAGACCGACCCGCTGTTCGGTGGGGCGCGCACTTATGGCGACCTCGACGCCCGCGGCGCCGACGCCAACCCGTATTTCGACTTTCGCTACCTGACCTCGGCGGATGTGCTGAAGGTCGGTGACCGCTATTACATGACCTACGAGGGCATCCGCGGCCCCGAGTTTTTGGAGGCGGGCAAGGATACGCAATACGCGCTCGGCCTCGCCCGTAGCACCACCGACCGCATCGATGGGCCGTGGGAGCGCTACGAAGGCAACCCAATCCTACAAGATGTCGGGTTTTGGGTCGGCATCGGCCACGCTGACCTGTTGGTGGTGGACGGGCAGACGTGGATGTACACCCAGACCACGCTCAACGAGCGCGGGCGCTACGTGCTGGTCTGGAAGGATGACATGACCGAATGAGCCACACGGGGCGAGGGTGCCCTCGCCCCGTGCCCTGATGCGCTCAGCCCGAGACCACCGTGACGGCGCGCACGATGAAGAAGACGCCCAAGCCTGCGTGTGCGATGATGGCGGCGCGGGTCGAGCCGGTGGCGGCGCGCACCCCGTTGAGGTACACCCCGACCAGCATCGGGCTAATCAGCGTAATCCAGATGTCGCCGGTGGTGGAGTAGGCGACGAGGTGGAAGATGCCGTGCCACGCCGCGCTCATGAAGAAGCCCGACACGGGGCCGAGGTAGTGGCGTAGGGCGGGGTAGGCCACCCCGCGAAACACCAGCCCCTCGGCCACTGGCTGCAACGCCAGCAGCAAAAAGGCCGCCAAAATCCACGCGCCCAGACCGGCTTGTGTCAGGGCGACGGGGCCCCCTGCCGAGGCGATTTCGGCGGTGATGAGCGGTTGCCCGACGATGGCCAAGGCCAACAGGTCGAGGGTGGCACCGACGCCGAAGCTGAGCATCAGCAACAACGGTACGCGGGTGTTGGACGCGCCGATGGCCATGGCCGCCCCGTCGGCGGGCGTGCGGTTGCGCGTCACGGTGACCAGCAGGGCGGCAAAGCCCATGCCGATGCTGTAGGCCAGCAGCGTCCCGATGGTCGATTGGCCGCCGAAGCTGCCGACGATGCCCGCCCCCAACACGATGCACGCGAACGCCCCAATCACGATGCCGACCGCGCTCAACAAACCCCACGGCGGGGCGGGCTCCTCGGCCTGAATCTTGCGCCACAACAATCCCATGCGACACCTCGTTTTTTGGGTAAGATAGTGAACGCTTTTATTGTCACACAGCCGAGCCGAATGTGGTATAACACACACATCAACGTCTAAGGAGCGTTAACGTTTATGACCGATTTGATGCAAGAGGTTGCCGAGCCTGTTTTGGCTTTGCCGCCTGCCGGTGACCCGGTGCGCGAGGCCATCGTGCGGGTGGCTGTGTTGTGCGTCGCATTACTGATTATTTATTTGGCACGCCGTTTGCTGAGCAAGCTGTTGTTGCCCCGCTTGCAACGCCTGACGATTCGCAACAACAAGGTGTTCGATGATCGGCTAATCGAGGCGGTGTTCGGGTCGGT
>JALONY010000297.1 GCA_025454715.1 Anaerolineae bacterium | reverse complement strand
CGAGCTGGAAGACAAGGTAGAAGACCCCGCCGATGTCGTGGTCATGCAGCCCGGCATGACCGTGCGCGTGCAAAACACCCGCCTGCTGATGGAGGCCAAGATCGTCGATGTCAAGCCGTCGGCCACCGCCCCCAACACCGCTTTCGACGGCGTGACCTTACAACTCGACGCGTGGCACAAGAGCCTCGGGGCCGCCGCCCCAGCCCCCACGCCGGTCGTCGCCCCGCCGCCTGCGCCGGTCAACTACACCGCCGCCCAAACCCAGCCGGTCGCCCCTGCGCCGGTCTACACCCCGCCCATGCCCCAAGCCGACTCCGCGCCTGCGGTGGTCTACACGCCGCCCATGCCGCCCGCGCAGCCGGTCGCGCCCCCGCCCCCGCCGGTCAAGGTGCCCCCTGTCCCAACCCCCGAGGACCCGTTCGGCGGCACCGCGGATTTCAAGCCCATCCGCTGAGCCAGCGCACCCGCCCACAAAACCGAACCGCCCATCAGCTCAGGCCGATGGGCGGTTTTTCATGGGTTATCAGGGGGGCGCGTAACGCGCTTACTCGACCTTCTTGACCTTAAAGCTAATCTGGCCATCGGGCGCGTTGACCTTGATTTTGTCGCCGCGCTTGCGGCCAATCAACGCCGACCCGATTGGGCTTTTCTCGCTCAGCTTGCCCTCGCGGGGGTTGGCCTCGGCAGCGCCGACGATGGTATACGTCTCGTCGTCGCTCGCCCCCACCTCTTGGATGGTCACGACCGACCCGACGCGGATGAAGTCGGACGGCCCATCGTTGACCACCACCTTGGCGCGGCGCAAGATGTCTTGCAAATATTGTATCCGCCCCTCAGCCATCGCCTGCTGTTCTTTGGTGTCGTGATAATTGGCGTTCTCTTTCAGGTCGCCGTCGGCCACGGCTTCGCGCAGGCGCTGGGCAAGCTCGGGACGGCGAATTTTCACCAAGTCATCCAGCTCTAGGCGGAGCGCCTCCGCCCCTTCTGGTGTCAGGTGGATATCATCGGACATAACGGAAAAACCTCGAATCGGTCGGCTGAGGGAGTGCTGATAACGTTCTGCCCTATTGTAGCCCTGTGGCTTGCAAACGACAACCGTGCCTACGACAAAAGTGTGAATGCAGATGTAGGTCAGGTTCGCTATACTAGGCGTAAGCCTAATCTTAAGCTGTTCAGGAGATGCACCCCATGACACGGCGCACATCGATATGGATTGGCCTGATGGTCGTCCTCGCACTCGTCCTAGGCGTCACGCAAGCCCAAACCCAGCCCACCTTCCGCATCGGCGTGCTCGACGGCGTGGATGGCGCGCTGGCGCGTGGGGTGCAGCTGGCGGTCGATCAAATCAACGCCGCTGGGGGGGTGCGCGGCGCAGACGGCACCCAATTCCAGCTCTTGATGGTCTTGCAAAGCCCCGACCCCAGCGGCAGCTACGCCCGCGCCATCGACAACGTGCGCTCGGCCAACGTCGTCGCGGTGGTGGGGCCCAGCAGCACCGCCGATGTCCAAGCCAACCTCGACGCGCTCCTCGCGCTCGACCGCCCGATTTTGACCCCCGCCCTCAGCACCAGCCTGTTGCTGGACGACCAGACCAACCGCCTGTTCCGCAACCGTGCGCGGGGTGCCCTGACCAACGACGCGCTGGCCAACGTCATCGTCCGTGACCTCGGGCTCCGCAACATCCGCAACGTCCTGCTCGACCAAGACCCTGAGCATCTGGAGGGGTTGGTGGCCTTCTCGACCGTGGCGCAACAACTGGGCGCCCAAGCCACCGAGCCCATCATCGAAGCCCCGTCCGACTCGTTGGTGCAAAACCTGCTGCGCGCCAACCCGCAGGCCATCGCCTTGTTCGGCGCGCCAGCCCTCGCCAACGAGGTCACCATCGGCCTACGCAACGCCCGCTACACCGGCATCATCGCCTACAACAACGTCGAGCACCCGCAGTTCCGCGACCTGATGGCACCCACCTACCTCGATGGCTTGTTGTCGGGGCAAACGTGGTCATACAGCCTGATTGACGACCCCAGCGCACAATTTACCCTCGACTACGTGCGCGCCACCGGCCAAGCCCCCAACGCGCTGGCGGCCTCGGCCTATGACGGCGTTCTGCTCATCGTCGAGGCGCTGGAGCGCCCGGGGGAACTGCGCGAAAACCTGAGCGCCCTCGAGCCGCTCATCGGCGTGCAAGGCCGCCTCGCCCCGTCGGTCTTGCCGTTGGGCGAGGTCAGCGATTCGGCGGTGGTCGTGCGCCATCTGCAAGGCGGCGGCCAGCAGGTGTTGGCGCGTTTCATCAGCGGCCAACGCACCACCGACGGCGTCCCGTCCGAGCAAACGAGCGGTGGCGGTGGCGTGGTCATCGTGCGCGCCACCCCCACCCCTGCCGCCACCAGCACACCGGTGCCCAGCCCGACCCTCGACGGCTTGTTCGCCACCGTCGTCAGCCAAGTGCTCAACGTCCGCACCGGCCCAGGCACCAATTACGACGTGCTGGGGCAATTGCGCCAAAACGAGACCGTCCGCATCATCGGCGGCAACACCAACCTGACATGGGCGGTGATTGAGTTCCGAGGGCAACAAGGCTGGATTTCGACCGACCCCAGCCTGACACAACTGACCGGTGACCGCCGCACCGTGCCGGTCATCGCCGCGCCGCCCAGCCCGACGCCCGGGCCGACCAGCACCCCCGCCCCCAGCGCCACCCCCAGCACCGCCGACCTGACCATCCTCGGCATCGGCCCCTCGCTGGTCAATTGGAACACCCCGACCAACCTGACCGTGACCGTCCGCAACGGCGGCGGCGCGCAGTCGGGCGGCTTTACCATCGCGGGCGGCTTCAACCCGGGGCCGGTCGTGGCGTCCGTCGCGGCGGCAGCGCCCGGCCTCGCCCCTGCCCAACAAAACATCTACACCATCACCGTCACCCTGACCGGCGCGACCGGCTTCTACGCCTCACCGGTCACGGTCGATTTCCTCGGCGAGGTCAACGAGGGCGGCGGTGAGGGCAACAACACCTTCCAGTTCAACTACAAGCTCGACCGCCCGGTCATCTTCCAAGGCGCGCTCAACGTGGCCAACGGCAACGGCTTCAACCTCGACGGCACGGGTGGCAACGACATCACCTACAGCGGCGGCGCCATCAGCGTGACCTGCGGCGCGTGCGTGGTCTCGATGACCGCGCAAGGGCTGAACTTCGAGAGCACCCACCACGACATCGTGGCCTCGTCGGTCAACGCCAGCAGCATCGGCGTGACGCCCGGCACGGTCATCGGCGTCAAGACCGACGGCGGCAAGTTCGCGGTCTTGCGCATCGACGCCGCCGACGCCGGTAGCGTGACGTTCACCTACCGCGTTTACCAATAACGCCCCCAGCCCCCTCTCCCAAGTTTTGGGCTGAGGGGGTACAGGGCAGCAAGCGCGCTGCGCCCGCCTCCCTACGAAAACGGGCGCACCTCAGACAGGTGCGCCCGTTTCATCATCTGGCCGAGACCAACCGCACTTAGAACGTGCGGCTCCATTCCTTCGGCCAACGCTCCACCACAATCTTGGTCTGGGTGAAGAACTCGACCGCGTGGTGCCCCTGCCCGTGCAGGTCGCCAAAGAAGCTGTCGTTCCAGCCGCTGAACGGG